>CALDQI010000735.1:0-8634 GCA_937911635.1 uncultured Pseudomonadota bacterium
TGGTATATATTGACGATTGGTCTGTCTCAAGCCTCTGAAGATTCAAAAGCCTCTATTCATGTGCGAGTGGAACACCTTCCACTTCCCGAAAACACAAGTGGTTTAAACAGTACACTGAATCGATGGACCCCGTGGATTGTGTATTCCAACAACGACTGGATGATCAAAGGGACCTTAGTCGCAAATGCCCAATCTCAGCAGTCGAGCACGTCTGAAACCACGGAACAAGCGCTGCTCTCTCAAACGCTTTTGGGACTTGAAGGAGAGCGAATCGTACCTTTAAACAACTTAGACTGGACCATTGGATTTGGACTCCACAGCAACCTTCCCATCGTACGACAATACTCTTCACAGTTTACGGAATCAGAGCAAAAAGATGTCGATGCACAAACACAAAACCAACAAGCTGAACTTTCATTTACGCGTATGCGCATCCCTTGTACTGTACAGATTCCCATTCAAAAACACCTTCAAGTCGGCTTGGGGTTTCAAGTTTCATACACCATTCAACGTAGTCAGAGTGACTTCACAACCTATTTGAATACGGCATTGTACAGCTCTCCAATTCTGACGATCCAAACCCGTTAAGTAATTGAACAAATTTCAGCATCTCAAGGGTACTCTACGAGGGCGATCAGAAGGATATAGATCTTTTGACACTGCCCCGCATTTATGATACATGTGCACACCAGAATTTATATCGGTACTTTTCTTGGACGTTGATCATGAATATTATTCCCAATCCTACGTTACTCTTACTCCAGTTACTCCCATTTTTCGTAACAATAGCCGGACTGTATCTCATACTGTTTAAACCCATGTTTGACTATTTGGAAGAACGAGATGGGGCATCGTCAGGTGCTACAGATACTGCAAAAGATCTAGAGACTGATGTACGAACTAAAAAGTCAGAAATCACTGCAAAAATTCAGACAGCCCTAAAAGAAAGTTCTGAAGCACGCGCCTCAGCGCGAAAGGATCTGATGGCAGAATACAACAACTTTGTACAGGCCAAAAGGCAAGAAGCAGAAAAGGAGATCAAAGAGGCAACCCAAGCGATCGCCATTGAAAAATCTGCCGCTCGTCAAGAAGTTCACGTACAGGCTGAAGCGTTTGCAAATGAGATCGCAAGTCAAATCATTGGTCGAAATATCGCATAGTATACAGGTTGTATTGGAAAATATACGCACACTCACATTTGAGGAAAGCATGTCAAAATTCATTTTCAAATCGTTCCCGCAGCTGGTTGTCGTTGCAAGTTTGTTGCTATCTAGCAATCAAGCATATGCATCTGAGGGTCCTATGGACCCTGTGCCACAGTTCGTAAACCTTTTGATTCTGATTGGAATCAGTATCTTTGTATACCAGAAAAAGATCAAACCCATATTGGTTGCTCGTGCCGAGCAAATCAAAAGTGAACTGGAGAAGGGACAAAAAGAACTAGAGATTGCTCAAGCCCACGCCGAAGAGGTCAATAAAGAATACAGTGAGCTCGATGAGAGAATTGCACAGATCCATAGTCAGGCTCAAGAAGATATCGCTGCAATGAAAACAGGCTTCGCAGAGCAAATGAAGGCAGAAGAAAGTCGTATTGCAAGTTCAACACAACGCTCTATTCAAGATGAATTGTCTCGTGCAAAGAAGGAACTACACGAAGAAAGTGTAGATATCGCATTGACGATTGCTGAAAATCTCGTCAAAAACAACGTCACTGTTGAAGATCAAAACCGATTCAAACAACAATTCATTCACGCCGTTGAAAAGGAAGGTAGCAATGTCTAATCGGTCACTTGCCAAACGATATGCCAGAGCCCTCTTTTCAATTGCGGAAGAAGAGAACCTGATTGAACAGTTCAATTCAGAGTTGGAGGCTTTCAGTGAAGCATTCTCTCACAATGACGGAGAATTGCTTACTGCGTTGACAACACCCGTATTCAAACTCCAAGAGAGAAAGCAAGTCGTTACGGTACTCTCTGAAAAGATGGGTGTGCATGTCATGGTTCAAAATTTTATGTTCCTTCTTCTAGAAAAGGAGCGAATCGCACTTCACTTTGAAATCGCACAGGTATTTCAAAGCATGACTGACGCCAAAGCTGGTCGCGTACGAGCAAGAGTACAAACCGCCCAAGAACTCTCAGAGGCTGAACAAACTGAGATCCGATCCACTTTGGCTCAATCCATACAAACCACTCCGGAGAACTTGGTCATTGAGTTCAGCGTTAATGAAGGGCTTATCGGTGGTGTATGGGCAAAGGTCGGAGATACAACGTACGATGCGACCATACGGTCTAAGCTTCAAGATATGAAAGTCACACTCTTGAACTGATCATCCTCTAAACACTTTATCATTATACTCTAACAGTTAATCTAAACACAAGGACTCCCCATGAAGATTCGAGCAGACGAAATCAGTGAAATCCTGAAAGATCAAATTAAAAATTATAAAGAACGTGTCAGTGTTTCTGACACCGGAACCATTCTCTCCGTTGGTGATGGTATCGCACGTATATATGGCTTGCAAAATGCAAAGGCTGGTGAGATGCTTGACTTCCCTGGTGGTCTCAAAGGAATGGTTTTGAACTTGGAAGAAGACAACGTTGGTGCCGCGATTTTCGGTTCTGACCACGACATTAAAGAGGGTGACGAAGTTCGTTCCACTGGTGACATTGTATCGATTCCTGTTGGACCTGCTCTTCTAGGTCGTATCGTGAATGCACTCGGGCAGCCCATCGACGGAAAAGGCGAGTTGACTTGTCCTTTGACTGGTAAGAAGGGTGCCGAACTACCACAACTGCCAATTGAAATCAAAGCACCTGGTATCGTTAAGCGTAAAGGTGTTCATGAGCCAGTCCAAACAGGGATTAAGTCAATTGACGCGATGATTCCAGTAGGACGTGGGCAACGTGAACTTGTGATCGGTGACCGTCAGACAGGAAAGACTGCAATCTGTATTGACACCATCATTAATCAGAAGGAATTCATCAATGATCCGCTTAAGAAAATGCACTGTATCTACGTTGCAATCGGGCAGAAACAATCTACCGTTGCTCAAGTGGTTAAGAAACTCGAAGAGTTTGGTGCAATGGAATACAGCTGCGTTGTTGTAGCTGGTGCTTCTGAGGCTGCTCCGTTGCAGTTCTTGGCCCCATACACCGGTGTTACTATTGGTGAGTACTTCCGTGACAATGGTACCGACGGCAATCCAGCAAATGCTGAAAACCCAGGTCAACACGCGTTGTGCATCTATGATGACTTATCTAAGCAAGCGACTGCTTACCGTCAGTTGTCTTTGCTACTCCGTCGTCCTCCTGGTCGTGAAGCCTACCCTGGTGACGTGTTCTACATTCACTCACGTTTGCTTGAACGTGCCGCAAAGATGTCTGACCGTGATGGCGCAGGTTCTTTGACTGCATTGCCAATCATTGAAACACAAGGTGGGGACGTTTCTGCCTACATTCCAACCAACGTAATCTCGATTACAGACGGTCAAATCTTCTTGGAATCTGACTTGTTCAACCAAGGGGTCCGTCCTGCTGTAAACGTTGGGGTTTCGGTATCTCGTGTTGGTGGTTCTGCACAACTTCCTGCCATGAAAGACATCGCAGGTACATTGCGTATCTCATTGGCTCAATACCGTGAACTTCAAGCATTTGCTCAGTTCGCCTCTGACTTGGATGCCGCCACGCGTCAACAGCTGACTCGTGGAGCCAAACTGGTAGAAATCTTGAAACAAGGTCAATACTCACCGGTGAATGTTGAAATGCAAATCGTTCACATTTTGTCTGGGACAGAAGGCTTCTGTGATGATATTGCTGATAACCGTGTCACATCATTCATCACAGACTTGACGGCGCATTTTGAAAAGGCACACAATGATTTGCTTGAAGCCATCAAAGCTCCAAAGGCAAGAATGAAGAAGGGTCAACTTCGTGAAGACGTACTGGCCGCCATCAAAGAATTCCGTGCCAACTGGGCATAAGCACTCATTCCTTATTCGACGTTGATAGGAGCAAAACATGGCATCTCTTCGCGACATTCGTAGACGCATTGGGTCTGTGAAAAACACTCGAAAGATTACCCGAGCAATGAAATTGGTTGCAGGTGCAAAAATGCGTAAAGCCGAGCAGGCTGCACGTGCCGCACAACCATATCAAAACACACTACGTTCGGTTCTCGGACGAGTGATCGCTGCCGAGGACTCTATAGAGCATCCTCTTCTTGCGGTACCAAAGAATACGCAGGACGTTCTCTTGGTAGTTCATTCGTCTGATCGTGGACTATGTGGTGCTTTCAACGCTCAAATTACCAAGTTTGCGCTGCGACAAAAGGCTCAGTATGAGTCTGAGGGTAAGACGGTCAAGTTCTTGGCCTTTGGTCGTAAAATCATCGCCACTCTGAAGTCGAGTGGTTGTGAATTTGTTCATGAGCAAATGAACTGTAAACCAGAAGATTTCGTCGATATTGCCAATACTCTAGGTGATAAACTTCTTTCCTTGTTGGAAGGCAACGAGTTTGAGCGGGTTGTGATCTGCTACAACGAATTTCAATCCGTCATGACACAAGAGCCGACTGCAAAACAGATCTTGCCAATGCAGTTGGAGTCAGGAAGCGACTCAGGACCAGCCGGTGAATATCTCTATGAGCCGAACGGTCAAGAGATACTAGCAGACTTATTGCCACGATCTTTACGCTCTCAACTTCTTCAGTCCTTCTTAGATACTGAAGCCGGTGAGCAAGCTGCTCGAATGCAGGCGATGGACAACGCAACCAACAACGCCGGTGAAATGATCGATAAACTCTCTCTCATATACAACAGAGCACGTCAGGCTGCGATTACGACAGAACTTACCGAGATCATCTCTGGTGCTGAAGCACTCTAATTCAATACACAATATTTTACATTTACATCAAAAATTTCAAATACTTTGATTCAAGCAAAGTGAAAATTCCTTAGGAGCCAATTATGGAAGCCACATCTGGAAAGATCGTTCAAGTGATGGGACCGGTTGTTGACATTGAGTTCAACGATGGACACATCCCCAAAATCATGACCGCACTCACAGTATCCAATAGCTTTATCAGTGACGCAGCAAACAACCTTGTATTGGAGGTTGCCCAGCACTTGGGTGAAAATACCGTACGCGCAATCTCCATGGACACAACTGATGGTTTGAAGCGTGGACAAGAAGTCGTAAACACAAACGCACCAATATCTGTGCATGTGGGTCGTAAAGCTCTTGGGCGCATCATCAATGTGATTGGGGAGCCTGTAGATGACCTCGGGCCGATCTTTGACAATGAAGAGGAAGCAAAGCGTCTTCCAATCCACAGACTGCCTCCAGAGTTCGTCGAACAATCGACCGAAATGGAAGTACTCGAAACAGGTATCAAAGTTGTGGATCTGTTGGCTCCATATGCTCGTGGTGGTAAGATCGGTCTATTCGGTGGTGCTGGTGTGGGTAAAACCGTTTTGATTATGGAACTCATCAACAACATCGCTAAGGGACACGGTGGTTTCTCTGTGTTCGGTGGTGTGGGTGAACGTACTCGTGAAGGAAACGACCTCTGGTTCGAAATGATTGAGTCAAATGTTATCAACTGTCGCAAAGACGAACATGGACATCCAATCCTTTCTGATCCTGAAACTGGCTTGCCTGCTGTTGAAACCGATGGTTCAAAGGTAGCACTTGTATACGGCCAGATGAATGAACCTCCTGGAGCCCGTGCTCGTGTTGCATTGTCTGCACTCACCATCGCAGAGCAGTTCCGTGATGAAGAAGGTCAAGACGTGATGCTCTTCATCGACAATATCTTCCGTTTTACCCAAGCAGGTTCAGAAGTATCTGCACTTCTTGGTCGTATTCCATCAGCGGTGGGTTACCAGCCAACGTTGGGTACGGAAATGGGCTCTCTTCAAGAGCGTATTACTACAACAACCAAAGGTTCCATCACCTCAGTACAAGCGGTCTACGTTCCTGCTGATGACTTGACGGACCCTGCTCCGGCAACAACCTTTGCTCACTTGGATGCAACGACTGTATTGAGTCGTGATATTGCTTCCAAGGGTATTTATCCTGCTGTAGACCCACTGGATTCGAGCTCTCGTATTTTGGAGCCAGCAACTGTTGGTGCCGAACACTATGCAGTAGCGCAACAAGTACAGCAAACTCTTCAAAAGTATAAAGATTTGCAAGACATCATCGCGATTCTCGGTATGGATGAGTTGTCTGATGAAGATAAGCAAACTGTATACCGTGCACGTAAAATTGAGAAGTTCTTATCTCAACCGTTCCACGTTGCTGAACAATTCACTGGAATGCCAGGTTTATATGTGAAAGTTGAAGATACTGTCCGTTCTTTCAAAGAAATCTTGGATGGAAAATGTGACGACCTCCCTGAGCAGGCGTTCTATATGGTTGGAACCATTGAAGAAGCACGTAAAAAAGCGGAAGAGATGTAATCTCTGAGACCACGAACAAAAAACGGAGCCCTCATGTCTACACTGACAATCAAAATCGTTACACCACAAAAGGTCGCTTTCGAAGGAAACAGCGAAATGGTGACCGGTCCCAGTTTTGATGGTGAATTTGGTATCTTGCCCAATCACACTCAGTTTTTAACGCTGAACGAACCTGGCATTATCACACTGGGTGAAAAGAAATCTGGTCAATCATTTGTGGTCGGTAAAGGATTCGCTGAAGTTGCTGATAATGTTGTGACATTCTTGGTTGATTCATGTGTGTTTGAAGATGAGATTGAGGGTTCTGTTGAGGAATATGTTGCCTCACTTAAAAATGCTTAAACCGCATTAAGAGTGTTCTGTTGTAGAGGAGAGACAATGTCTCTCCTTTATCGTATGTAGGATGTTCCCTGAATATAAATAATAAAACAATCATATGATTTATTTAGTTATATTTTCTTGTAGATTCAATGGATCAATGATAAATTGTTGTATGACATACGATCGTCATAGAACACCAAATTTACCATCACATCCTTGGAGCAATCATGGCCAAAACACGTAAAAAATCGGCTTCGAAAAAGAAAAGTACGGCAAAAAAGTCCTCTGCGAAGAAAAATACTACAAAAAATACTGGTACTAAGAAGTCCAATAAAGTTCCTATGTCTACAGCATTAGAAGCAAGCTACACTCTTTGGCTGAAGAAACTTGGCCGTACACTGGCAGGAATTCGCAAAGGTCGTAAACTGACACAAGCCAAAATGGCTGAGAAAACTGGTTTTGATATGAAGTATTATCAGGATCTAGAATATGGACGCCGGCCCATTACCACTCGAACTTTGTTCCAGTTGTGCGATGGCATCAATATTACAGTCCAAGATTTGATCAATATGGCTGAAAAGGTGGAACTGGACTAGAAAATTCTGGTCCTGATCTATGATCTATGTGCCTGTGCCAAATTAAACAGACACAGATACAAATCATGAGGGGGGCTTATTGCTCCCCTTTTCCATTTGTAAAGCTTGTCCAGCAATATTGATGAGAACCTTTACCGCATCTTCAAATGGGGTAAACTCACTTCTATCTTGACGCAACAATGATTCAATCTTCTTGCGTAAATCAATGGCAATGTCCACTTCTGAATCAGATCCCTTTTTATACGCGCCGAGTCGAATCAATTCTTCATTCTCTTCATATACCGCAAGATATCTTCGAATTACTGTTGCGGCTTGTAAATGATTTTTCTCTGTGGTTGCTGGCATCGTTCGACTCAACGATTCCAGTACATCCACCGGCGGATAGTGTCCTCTACTCACCAATCGTCTAGAGAGTACAAGATGACCATCCACAATCGATCGTACAGTATCACCAATTGGATCGTGAATATCATCGCCCTCAACCAATACAGTATTGACCGTGGTGATGGTTCCTCTCCCCTCACCCGGACCACCACGCTCCAGTAGTTTTGGCAACATGGTAAAAACAGAAGGTGGATACCCTTTTGAAGTTGGTGGTTCACCTGCAGCCAATCCGATTTGACGCTGAGCCATCGCCAATCGAGTAATGGAGTCGACCAGTACCAAAACGTCTTTTCCTTTATCTCGAAAATACTCTGCCAATGACATCGCCGCTTCAACACCTTTGATTTGCAATGCCGGTGATACATCAGAAGTCGACACTACAACCACGGATTTCTGTAACCCAGCGCGCAAGTCATTTTGTAAGAACTCACGAACCTCACGACCACGCTCGCCTACCATTGCAATGATATTCACATCGGCCGAAGAGGAACGCGCCAACATCCCCATCAACGTTGACTTTCCAACGCCTGACCCCGCCATAATGGCTATCCGTTGCCCCTTACCCAACGTTAGCATTGTGTCCATGACACGGACACCAGTGTACAGTGGCTTGGTGATCAACTGTCTCTTCATCGGATTGGGTGCAGCATTCTTTAAAGGGCGCGAATGGAGTCCCATTGGAATGGGTCTGTCGTCCATGGGTCTGCCCAATGGATCAATCACCCGCCCCAACAAATCTTCTCCGACAGGAATTGAGAGCAATCCCCGAGTAAACTCAACTCGATCTCCCAGTTGTACATCTCGTATCTCATCCAAGGGCATGAGAAGTGTTCTATTCGAGCGAAAGCCCACTACTTCACAGACAGAGTCTCG
>CALDQI010000736.1:0-8145 GCA_937911635.1 uncultured Pseudomonadota bacterium
GCACACTTTTTTATTAAATAAAATTTTGGACTTCTAGTTTATTTTTGAAACCTAATTAAACCCACGGCATTGACCCCCAATATTCGATACTTTATTTCCATTACAGAACAGCCCGTTGCCATGGGACTCGTATTGCATGGTGAGGCCAGTGATCTCAACATCGACTGGAACACTCGACTTGGAATACCAGAATATCGCACTCAATCCGACAATCTAGTCGCACCCGAAGCATCTTGCAATGTCACCACGTTTGCAATGGTCTTAGAGCGACTGGGAATTGGTCGCGATCAGGTATCGAGTGTCTTGGATCAAAAGATGGGCGTCTCAATGGTCCAAACACCCGAAGCACAATCGGAAAGCTGGATCGATGCCACCCTAGAGTATTTGAATACTTCGATGAAAAAGAGCATGAATTACCAGAGAGTTCGCGGACAAACCGCCATCGGAAAAGATCAACAGTCGAATATGGCGGCGGAGTATCGCGACCGAGCACAAATGGAAGATCTACTGGATCTGTTGGCACACGAAATTGGAGTGCCTCGAACATCTGTAATATCATCCCCCAAAAGAATGCTCGAAACCATTACTGGTGGCGTAAACACTCCAACAACCGAACAAATCTGGAATCGAAATTGGGATTCGTTATCGGAAAGGGTCGAGCTATGCTTACAGGCTGGCGGAGCGGCCGCTCTGTCTTTCAAACACAAAGGATCTCGTTCGAGTGCAACACACATCGTTTCCATACTTGAAGTAAAGGAAGATGGATTTGTCATCGATGATCCCTATGGCATCGTTCGAGAAGATTACAATCCGCGCAGCTGGGACGATGCCTATTGGTCCAAACGAGACAATGACAGCCTTATCAGCTCCAGATCCCTCTCCGAGCAACGAAATGAGATCGGGGACACAAACGAATGGGGCATCGGTTGGGCTAGAGACTTGCAAGATGAAGAGAAAAAGGGACAAGAAACAGTCCTATCCAAAAAACAAATTGAGCGCTCGATGTTCTACGTGCAGCTGTTTCACCGACAGACTGATACGACGACCGACTCTGACACAGAGTAATCAGTCATGGGGCGCTGTTCGGACAATAGAATGACCTGAAGTGAACTCAAGGCACAGCAAGTCTATTTTGACGCACCCGATCAATACAGTGCGGACAGCTGATTCCAAACTCATATTTTTCAGACTGCTGATCTTCTACGGATAAGGGGGCTCTGCACGCATAGCACTGCGTTACCTCCGTTTCTTCGAGTGCAGGATTCAGCGCCACACGGTGATCAAAAACAAAGCAATCCCCGTTCCAATGCGCTCCGCCCACTTCTTCAAAATACCCAAGAATACCGCCTTTGAGTTGCTTGACATTGGTAAAACCAGCATCGAGCATCACAACACTCGCCTTCTCACAGCGAATACCACCAGTACAAAACATCACAACGGGAGTGTCTTTCAGTTCCTCTGGCATTTCTGACACCGCTCTTGGAAAATCTCGAAAGGATTTGATGTCCAATTCCATAGCCGTTTCAAAAGTTCCCACACGACATTCATAGTCATTTCGAGTATCGAGTACGAGGACATCTTTACCTGCGTCGAGCCATTCCTTAAACTCGGTCGGCGTGATTTCTTCGCCCGTAAACTCTGCAGGTTTGATGTGGTCGACTCCCAAAGAGATGATCTCCTTCTTCAATCGGACATTCATTCGGCGAAACGGTTGATAGTCCGAGTAGGAAACTTTCAAAGGAATATCAACAAAACGCTCGTCCTGTTCAAGATGCTGTACAAAGCCATCAATCTGTGTTTGAGCACCGGCTAAGAAAAAGTTAATGCCTTCTGTCGACAGCAAAATGGTCCCTTTCAGATCTAGATCAGTGCACACATCCTGAAATGGTGCTTGCAGCGCATCGCGATCTGGTAAATCCACAAATCGATACCCGGCAATATTGACGACGCTGTCCATGACGCTCTCCTATCCACTTTTCACTGGCGCTATGTATCCAAAATTCATGAATTTTTCAAGTCAAATGCCCCATTTTAAGGAGTGAACCACCATGACTTTCACCATTCGTTTAGCCACAGAAGACGATGTCTCAACGATTCTTCTGTTCATTATCGCCCTTGCGAAATACGAACAATTAGAGCATGAAGTCGTCGCAACAGAAGACCTACTAAAAGAAACTCTGTTTGGGTCGGAACCTCAGGCTGAAACCCTATTGGCCTTTGAAAACGATACTGCCGTGGGCTTTGCTCTCTTTTTCTCCAATTACTCCACTTTCCTTGGACGCGGTGGAATTCACCTTGAGGATTTGTTTGTCCTCGAGGCATTTCGGGGGCGCGGGTATGGCAAAGCGCTCTTAGACAAAATGCAAGACATAGCCAAAGAAAGACAGGCAGGAAGACTAGAGTGGAATGTTCTAGACTGGAATACCCCTGCCATTGAATTTTATGAATCAATGGGTGCCAAACCGGTATCAGGCTGGACGACCTATCGAATGACATTTTAAGAGATGATACACATCCCAATGGCTTACATCTAAGGGCATACTGGATGAAAGGCCAAATCGTCGACCAGTACACCATTGAACGATCCGACTAAGGTGCTGGCACCGGTACTTGGAACAATCGTCCACAATTGTGAACCCGTTGCCGCGATCAGCAACCCTGTTGAATGATCAAACTCCAATCCAACAGAGGCAAACGGCACAGACGTGCTGACGAAATTGCTAGCCAGTCCAGTGTTGGGGTCGACTGTAAATATTCGGTTCTGTGATGCATCTGCGCCATACATAGTATCGGTACTGCAGTCATACGCCATTCCATTGTTACCGATGTTATTACCCAAAGATCCGACGACGGATGCTGGACCACCACCTAGATTGAGCTGCATCAGCTGATTGTTGGCAGAATTCAAACCGTACAGCTGGTTGCCACCACCGAAAGAAATACCGCCCATAGCCCCAACACCTGTCGTTCCAATCGATACACCAGTCCCCTGACAGACATCAAATGAATAGAGCGTACTGCCCGCATTGGAGTGAACAATAGCCGTCCCATCTTCCCAGACATCCATCGAGTTGATACCGGTCAATCCAGATTGGATACTCGTAATAGAACTGACTGAAGCGTTACTAATGTTGATTTCATACACGTTCATTGATTGCGTATCGATGGTGACCAAAGACCATCCCACTTTCACATCTTCATCCACCGTTCCGTCACAGTCATCGTCAGTCGCATTGCAAATATCTAGAGCACCTGGGTACACAGCTGCACTACCGTCATTACAGTCTCCAGCGACGTTCACTCTCCCATCTACCTCTGTACAAGACTCCACTGTATCGTTCGGGTCTCCATACGAGTCAAAATCATTGTCGGCATACCAAGTACTGGTAACCCCTTCATCGATGTCTCCATCACAATCGTTGTCCATTTCATCGCACACTTCTTCGGAATCTGGATTGACCAAATCATTCCCGTCGTTGCAATCCAGATCATTGTCCACCCAGCCTTCTTCTGCGGCACAGGCCTGTTGACGATTGTTGGCATTTCCAAACCCGTCGCCATCGCTATCGGCATACCAGGTGTCTCCAACTCCATCATCTAGGAGGCCGTTGCAATCATCATCTTTGTCATTGCATACTTCAACACCGTCAGGATTGATGGTGGCATCTGTATCGTCACAATCAGAGGTATCCATCACTGTACCTTCGGGTTGCTCACAGGCTTCCGTCCAGTCATTCAGGTTGCCGTAGCCATCAGAATCATTGTCGAAATAAAAGATGCTGGTGTCGCAATCTGGTTCGGTAGCCGTGTCTACTGAGTCTACAGTTGAATCAGGCTTGTTGTCTTCTGCACAAGCGAGGGTCAGAAGGAATAGGATGGGATGGGTTCTCATATCAATCCAAGGAATAAAGGGTTTCAGCAAAACAATATATCAGTTCCAGTCTAATCCAAGCAACATCCGTAGCATTGTACCGAATGCTGCCCACATAACGAAAGATACCATGAACCATACAATACAGAATCTTCTTTGAAAGACCGTCTAGGATTGAATAAAATAGATCTACCACCGTTGATACATCATCAACAAGAATGGTCGGAGTCACAGCTATGCGCACCCTTTGGACAACACTCATGGTTCCATTTTTTCTCTCTTGCAATGGAGATGGAAGTGGCAAGATCAACCTGTATACGATCGAAGACGACATTGAACTGGGGCGTCAATTGCGAGCGGAAATCGCTTCAGATCCCGTGACCTACCCAGTCTTGTCTCAGACGATGTATCCTGAAGCCTACGCCCATCTCTATGAGATTCGAGACAGCATTTTGGCAAGTGGCGCGGTCTATTACGCCGATGACTTTGATTGGGAGGTGCAGATCATCCACGATGATGAAACGCTGAATGCTTTTTGCGCTCCAGGTGGCTACATCTACGTCTATACAGGGCTCATCAAATTTTTGGCCCATGAAGACAACCTCGCCGGAGTGATTGGACACGAGATTGCCCATGCAGATTTGCGACACTCTACCCAGCAGCTCACTCAGGCTTTTGGTCTAAGTGTGCTCTTGGCTATTTTAACCGACAGTGACCCTGGACTCCTAGGAGAGGTCGCGGCAGGACTGGTCAATCTCTCATTCAGCCGATCGGATGAGAGGGAAGCCGATGAAGCATCTGTCGATTACCTTTGCAACACGGACTATGCAGCCGACGGTACTGCTGGTTTCTTCGAGCAGCTTGAAGGATTTGAGCTCCCAGAGTTTCTCAGCACCCATCCAAGTTCCGAGACTCGGGTGGAAGACATCACAGAATACGCCACCAGTCTGGGATGCGACTTGACCTTAAAACCGGATGCAGACTATCAGGCTCTCATCGATTCGTTGCCTCGATAACTCAAAGTTCAACATTCAACGCATATTCATTTCGATTTTGTGTACTGCTCTTGCTTTATCAACCAATCTGCCACCACTTGATGACCTTTGGGATTCCAATGTGGGTCGCTTTGAAAATACAAACCCGGTCCTTCCGGTTGAAGCACTGGTGTTAAGTCCGTGGCGCTGATAATCGGCGGAACAATGGTCTGTATTTCTGTCACCACTTGTTCTGCCAATCCAGATTCTGTAAACGCTTCCATTGGTGGTACAAGCCAAATACGGCATTCCACCTTTTGACGCACGCACTCCAAGGCGAGTGCGTCCAACTGTTTCTCACTAGCCTCCAAAGCCGTTCGCAGCTGATCAACATCGCGCAATTGATCAATTTGAGCCTGTTTTTCTGCAAATCGATCGTCTGTTTGTATCGCCCAAAGCGCATACAATCTAGAGATGAATCTTGAATATTGCAGTGTCGTGAGTAGGGTATCCTTTCCCTCCAAGGATACCTCTGCCGTTTCATCAGGTTTCATTGGTGGTCTACTGGACCAATCGTTCTCCCAGATATCGTTTCCCCAGAAGAAGAACAGCCATACTTCGTCCACTTTCACCTTCGACTCTTTCCAGAGCATCAATGCATCTGAGGTGTTGTACCCGTCCACACCAGCATTCAGCCAATCCACATTGTGGACACCGGCTTCCAGTTGTCCAACAAAACTCTGCGACCACGACACCTGACCGGCAAACAGAAATGAATCCCCAAGCAATAAGATTCGCTTGTCCACCGGGCGATTTACTCGTCCCGACGAAGCTACTCGAAAGCCATTTTCATCGGTGTACACCCAATTGTCAAACTCTAGGCCTTTGAACTGTGCCTGCCGATTTGGATGGTGCTTGAATCGAGGTTTATCCGGACGCTCCCCCGGTTTAAATCCACCCACTGGCTTATATAAATCCGTCGGCAACTGAGAGTGTACGATGTCTTGCAGAAATGTATCGTGCCAAGTAGGAAAGAAACGCACCATCGCTTCAGCCAATCCGGCTGCGAAGAATACTCCCAAAAGGATGGCTTTTATTTTGGATTTCGATGGAACATTCATATGGCTTTCATTAGATTTTACTATGCTATAATCAGATTCAAATTTATCATTGGTGGTGTATTTATGTTCTTTGTAATTCTCATTGGATTTATTATCGTGAATCTCTTAGTCCGGCGATTTGTGATTCCCAAAGTGTATACTGGACAACCGTTTGAAGATGGTCGTGCATTCAACAAACCCAATTGGATTGAAATGATTGAAAGTGCCTTTTGGCTACTGCTATCTCTCACACAAGTATATCAGGTATACGCTGTCGGATGGAATGTGGAAGTCATCATGAGCCTCATCTTTGTCGCTATCTTTGGTGTTCTCTGGCTTTCTAGGAGTATGGACATCTACAACTTTCAACACAGCGAAATCAGATTGACACCCACTCAAATTGCCTTTCGAAGTGAAAATGAAGAGTGGACGACGTTGCAAAATATCACTGCCGTTTATTTCACTAGTGTACCAACCAAACGGTTCACATTGAGTAACCACGCCAAAGATTTTGCGATGGGGGTACAACGAGACGGTGAGGAAGATGTCATCATCAATATCCAAGGAATGTATCTACGATGCTATATCGCTGCCATTGTTGAATGGAGTCGCAAGTTGTATACAGTCGTCCAAGAACCCAAAACACCATCAGAGGACAGCACACAAGAAACAGCCCCTTCGTCGAACGATGACCACACACCAGAATCCATTCCGGAGGATTCTACAGCCGACTCAGAGCAAGCCCCTTCGTAGACTGAGGAAGAAAAGTATTCCAAGGTGTGCTATACTTGGACACGAACAATCAATTAGCCTTATGAGTATTCTATGAAACCGACCTCACTTTTGTTCTCCGTCCCATTATTTTGTGCCTGTGGATTGGGCCTACAAACCAATGGTCCCCTCTTTGACAGTGGGCTGCTCGATGATGATCTCGAACCCTCTTCTGAGCCCAGTGATTCCGATACGGATGTCACAGATACAAACGATACCACAGTCGATACCAGCGACACCAATGACAGCGACACAGACACTGACCCCTTACTTGCCGGCTTGATCACCAGTTCCACCCCGCTCTACGGAACAACTGCAGGTGGCGATACAGTCAGCATCAACGGTGGACCATTCACCAGTGATGCCACGGTGACCTTTGGCGGAGTTCCGGGCGTCGTTCTCTCGAACAATGGCTCGATGATTCGCGCCAACACACCGGCGACCTCCGCAGATGGACCGGTCGAAGTCCGCGTCGATATGGACGACGGATACGGGATAGCACCTGACAATTTCATCTACTTCTCAGATGCCATTGGTAAAACAGCCACCATCGGTGTAGTCAGCAAGGCGGAGTACGTCGGTACCTATTGGGGAAGTGGTACCACGCCCCCGTCCGAAGCCAACATCTGGACAGCCTTCACCAACCCTCTAGACGTCCACTACTGGGAACTTAGTACTCCAGCACTCAACACCTGCGCTAGAAATGGTGTCGATACCAATGGAGATGGACAGAACGATGATGTGAACGGAGATGGCGTTGTCAACTCCGGAGACTTCTACCAGTATGGTGGCAACCTGACCGTCTTCGACATCGGTGCCAGTTCGATTGCGTTTGAAGGAAGTGACGGAAACAGCATCAACCTCACTCGAGCCTCCAACGACCCGAATGCTCTTCAATACTACATGTACGAGACCACTGGCGGTTTGGATGTATCGTTGATGCCGGACAATGCCTTTTATGATCTCAACGTTACCAGTGGATCTCTCACTGGATTGACCGTAGCACAGTTTGCTCGAGCATCACGACAGGTCATTCCCTTCTCTCCAAACATGAATACATCGAGCCCACCGTACATCAGCAGCGCTCAAAGTTTCAGTTGGGGCACGTCTAGCGCAGACTGGATTGAAATCCGAATGTACCAACTCGACGCCACCAACAGTTACATCATTTCAGATATTATCTGCAATGTGGACGATACAGGAAGCTTTACTGTCCAAAACATCCATCAGCAGTGGAGTCCGGGAAATCCTGTCTACGTACAGTTCTCCAGAGCCTACGAAAGCAACGTCACCATGCCCTACAATGACGGTATCAGTCGCGTCGTCGGGATGTACACCATTTTGGGTGCTGGGCTGATGAACTAAAGAGCGAACAAGGGCAGAGTCTGTCGCTGTCTTCTTCGGTTATCGGTTTCCAATCTCACTCGTG
>CALDQI010000737.1:0-6729 GCA_937911635.1 uncultured Pseudomonadota bacterium
TGTTCATGCCGATTGATCCAATCCAATGGGATTACAGGAGTCCCGTCGGTGTGAATCCATCGTTCAACGCGATGTGGGATTTGTTCAAGCAACAGCTTCAATAACGGGAGTTGGACACCATCAGAGAGTACCCAAAGTTCCTCTACAGATTCTTGTATGGGATGCGTGAGATCTGTGATGGTTTGCCCGTTAATCTTGGCTGCCCACCATTCTGCAAGACTGCTCAAAGAGGGCGACGAAATCATCAGCCGAGTGATGTGTTCAAGAGGTTTTGGGGCGCACCAAGGTTGATCCGCATGACTGCCATCACACAACGGGTGCAGAGAAGAGCGCTTGCATATGCATCGTTTAGGAGTCATACCAATCTGGTTTAACCAGCGCTTGATAGTGCTCCACATTGAAAGGATTGACGCGTTGTTTCAGAGCCTCGACAGCCATTTTTGCAGAGACTTTGGTAAACCAAATGTACATGTCTCGTTTGTAGTCCACACTGCTAAATAGGCCTCTAAGAAGCCACTTTCGATTTACGAATTGCTCGTTCATCCGGTATAG
Organism: uncultured Pseudomonadota bacterium; assembly: GCA_937911635.1. Taxonomy (GTDB): domain Bacteria; phylum Myxococcota_A; class UBA796; order UBA796; family UBA796; genus CAJWHX01. The sequence goes on from CALDQI010000737.1 coordinate 553, forward strand.
TTCCATTGCAATTTCATCTTTGGTCATGTAATCCGAGTCTAGAACAGGAGTGAGCCAGTCGAAATTATCGAAGTCCTCTTCGGTGATGTGACCATTGCGGATGGCATCGTCGTAGATGATGGTTCCCGGTACTGGGGTGATGGGATGGAAGGCTGGAAAGTCAACGTCTAATTGTTTTGCCATGTCCACTTGCAGCTGCAAAGTGTCCTGATTCTCGTTTTTTACACCGACAATAAAGGTGCACTGAATGAAGACTTCTGGGTAGTGGTCTTTAAAAATCTGTACCGCTTCTGTTGCAACACCACCGGCGTAGAAACGCTTATCGAGTCCTTTTAGATTGTCGTCTTCGGCTCGTTCAACACCAATAAGAATGTGGCTCATCCCCGCTCTGATCTGGGCACCCAGAATGCCCTTTTTGTGATCACGAACCACGCAATCGGCTCTCATGAAGGTCATCCATTTTGTTTTCATGCCCGATTTGATCATCGCTTCTGAAAACTCCAAGTTGAACTTTGGATCAATGTTCCAGCTCTCGTCTACCCAAACGTAGGACCGTTTTCCATATTGATAATACAACTCTTCGATCTCATCCATCATTCGATCGACAGATTTACTCCGCCATCGAGGGGATAGAGTTTCGTTGCCATGTTCATCTACTTTTCGATCGGCCATGGTTGTCCACCATGCGCAAAAGGAACATTTTGACGTGCAACCACGCGAGTGATGCAAGGTTGTTCCGCCTGGAGAAAAGAGATATCGGCTCTTGCCATACAGGTGCATTGGCATCATGTCGTAGGCTGGTTTTGGTAAATCATCTAGATTTTTTATGAGTGCTGCCGGTCTGGTTTTCACCATCTCCCCATCTCGGCCGAATGCAATCCCGTCAATGTGTTCCCAGTTGTCCGTTTCGTTCTCTACTGCCCGTAAAATGTTGGCAAAGGTGATTTCACCTTCACCAATGCAGATAAAATCGATGTTCGGATGGTTGGCATAGCGATGCGCAAGGTTGGTAAAGTGTCCACCCCCGGCAACGGTAACGGCTTCGGGAGCAGCCTGTTTACAGAGTTCAAAGAATCGGAGTGCCTCTGTTGCGTATAGGGCGTGGTTTTCTCCACAGCCAATGACATGGGGTTTAAAGTCTCGAACTTTATGATAGAGTGAGCGCCAGCCAATGTGCAGTGGCATACAATCGATGACTTTGACTTCGTGACCTTCTGCACGCGCTACTGCTGCCAATGCAGGAAGAGCCTGTTGCAGAAGAAAGTTGTCTCCCTCACTGGTGTAAGGCCAGTAGCATCGAGGAGGTTGAACGAGCAATACACGCATTGTAGAATCCTAAGAATGGAAAAGTAGATATGTCTAGAATAGACGATTTGAAGACATCAGTCGAGTTCAAAGTGGCTTTTGTGCAATGACCATCCAGGCTCTGTTGAGCTCTTTAGAGATGGGATGGGTTCTGAGACGGTGTTCATATTCAAAGAGTTCCTCGATATCGACATCTCCCATTGCCCATTCAAACGGACCAGAGAGAGTGTAGTGACTGCGTTCGATGAACGTGATCTGAAAGTCTTTCAAAAGTTCTTTGATGCTGTCCTCAGTGTATGTGCGAATCCATCGATCGTGTGGAACATGTACAATGCCGGTGTCAAAGAAGGATTTTAGAGTATGCGGGGCAACATCTCGAGCCATTGGCCATCCCCATCGAGCTTCGACACTCAATAAGAGCATTCCTCCCGGTTTGAGAGATCGATGGATATTGGCGACCACCTTTTCTGGATCTTCGACATAGTTCAGTACTTCGCAAGCAAGAACCGTATCAAACAATCCCAAATCTGGCATGTGTTCAGCCGTACTCCAATGAAAATCAATGCTCCCAGAGGCTCCAATTGCATGAGAGAGATTGCGCCATATCGACCTCAAATCGGGTTCAATCACCTGTACTTCCGCACCATTTTGTAGTGGGGTTTGCCCTAGTCTTCCGACTCCACCGCCGACATCCAAGACTCGTTTGGCGGTGTGCAATATCTCTCCCCAATACTTCATGTACAGTGCACGTTCGAGCATTTTGTCATCGTGGGTGGGGGAGTTGGGATCTAGAAAGTCCATCCATTCGGGATGCTCTGTCCAGTAGCGAACCATGCCCTCTAAATTTTCTAGGGGCGCTGTCGGTGCTGGAAGACCCATGTGAATGTCTTTGAGACGGGTGTCCAGTGGAGGTAGCCAAAATGAAAGTCCGAGCCAGTCGTGCAGCTGGGCACACGGATACCCCAATCCGACCGATTCTGGAAGAGAAGGGAGGGGCTGTGTGTGTGGTGTAGCATGTAAGAGAGAAATGGAGACTCCAATCCAGACGTTGTCAAACATAGAAAAAGCAAGAGTTCCCTAAGGTCTTCTTGCTTTTCTGCTCATTACAGTTCGATTTCGCATACACGAGGTCGATCATGAGCCGACAATTCAAAATAGCTAAATTACTTGTTCCCAGGTGGTTTGGGACGGGGAGAAGGACGCCAACGCATAGTGTCTCCAGATGAAAGGTTGATGAATACAATGAAAATAGAGTCAAAGGTCTCTATCTCTATTGTACTCGATTTGAGAGGATTGTCCACCCTCGTTTTTATACACAGACATTTGAAGATGCAATAATGCCCTGTAGATCGTATGCTGTTGCTGTATGAACGCTTTGTTCGAAGTTATAGTCTGTCGATAGAACACCGGTGTTTGAAGGACAGAATCGACTAGAACAGTTTTCCTTGACCCGCTTTGTAGTTTATGTGCTGTCGTCCGCGTGCTGTGATTACCCGTCCTTGCTGAGTCCGCTGCATAAACCCTTTCATAATGAGGAATGGCTCATACTTTTCGGAGATGGTGTCGGATTCTTCTCCGAGAGCAGTCGAGAGATTGTTGAGTCCTACAGGACCGCCATCAAACTTGTCGGCGATCGTGTGGAGTATTTTTCTGTCGGTGCTGTCGAGTCCAACCTCATCAATACCCAATCGTTCCAGTGCAAATTTGGTTAAGTCTAGGGTTATGGTACCATCCCCTTCAACTTGCGCAAAGTCTCGAGCTCGTCGGAGCATTCGATTGGCAACACGAGGGGTTCCCCGAGACCGTTTGGCCAGTTCTAAACTTGCGTCTGGAGTGAGCGAAACACCGAGCCGTTCAGCGGATTTTGTAATGATGACGCTGAGTTCTTCGGGCTGATAAAATTCCATTTGAAACTGAATCTGGAATCGATCTCGCAATGGACGGGTGAGAAGCCCCGCTCGAGTGGTCGCCCCAATCAATGTAAAAGGAGGCAGCGGTAAAGAGACAGATTGAGCACCAGGCCCCTGACCCAGCATCACATCTATGCGAAAGTCTTCCATCGCGGAATAGAGAACCTCTTCAACAGCTCGATTCATACGGTGTATTTCGTCAATGAAAAGCACTTCTCGAGGTTGTAGGGAATTCAAAATGGCGGCCAAATCTCCGCCACGTTCGAGGATGGGGCCCGAGGTGGGTCGAATCTCTACACCCAATTCTTCGGCAATAATGTGGGCCAGAGAGGTTTTCCCCAGTCCAGGAGGCCCGGCTAGTAGAACGTGATCCATCGCATCGCCACGTTTTTTTGCGGCTTGGATGTACACCTTTAGATTGTCGACGACAGCACTTTGACCAATGTACTCATCTAGATTTCTTGGTCGCAAAGCTGGGTCTTCGGTTTGGGTATATTCAGTGTCGTTTGGGTCAACTATTCGAGTGGTCATACTGTCTCTTACAAGTGGGGTGGATGTTTAAAAGGGTTTATTGATGGGTTGCCAATACACGCAATGCTGCACTCAGTCGTTCTTGTAAAGAGGCGCTGTCCATACCTGGAACGGAGTCTGATTTCAGAGCCACATCGATTTCAGACTTTCTATAGTCTAGTTGTGCCAATGCCAGCTGAAGCGGGTCTTCCTTCTTCATTGGGGTGCTTGCGATGCTGGTACCAGCTCCACGTGGAAGAACCAACTCGCCAGCGATCTTGTCTTTAAGTTCTAGGCACATTCGCTCGGCGGTTTTCTTACCGATACCCGGAACAGAAGATAGCGTGGCTGCATTTTTAGTTTGGATGGCCGTCGCCAGCTGATTAATATCCAAGTGTGATAAGATTGTTAGCGCTAGTTTAGCCCCAATTTTATTGACGCCTCTCAACGTTTCAAAGGTTGTTTTTTGAGCTGCACTCTCAAACCCAAAGAGCTGAAAAGCATCTTCGCGAACCACTGTGCAGATATGGGCGGATACTTCTGATTCCAATACCCAACTGTCCAAGACAGAGGTTGGGGCAAGCACTTCGTATCCGACACCATTGACATCGATAACAGCGACGTGATTTTGTTTGAACGATATTGTTCCTCGAAGGTGGGCAATCATAGTTTTTTCCTTGAATCGTTGTTGTACCTTGCAGTCATTAATTAGAGATCGTTAATTAAATTAGAAGTCGTTAATTAAATGTTGCGACGGGGTTTGATGATCCGTTTGGCTCGAGAATCTTGGCTTCGTTTGGCCTTATCTTTGGCGGCTTGTGCCATCAATGCGTCCGTTAAACTTGGTCTAGAGGAGCGACTTGTATCATTGAGGTTGGGAAGATTGGCCAGCATTAGATGTGTCATTGCAATCGCAGTTGCATCCGCCGCATCTGCTTGCAAGGGCTCTGTAACGCCCAGCAGCATTGAAACCACTCGGATCATCTCATTCTTTCCGGCCCTACCGTGTCCGCCGACATTTTTTTTGATTTTATTGGGGTGATAAGCACTGACGTTTAGATTGTGTTTACCAAGGGTCATTAGGGCTACACCCCGTGCTTGGCCCAACAATAGAGCAGATTTTATAGATTTCCCAGCAAATATTTCCTCAATGGCAGCGGAGACCGGCTTGTGTTTGAGGATCAGCTTGTCCAACTCTACATGAATATGATGCAACCGTTCTGGAATGGGCGCATTGGGTTTGGTTTTAATACACCCGGCTTCCACAAGCCGGAATCGATTTTTTTGCTTGGTGATAAAGGAATACCCTGTCACCCGAGAACCTGGATCTACGCCGATAACTATCATGAAGGTAATGTAGCATTTTTGAACAGTGTTGTCTTGTCAAGTCAGGACAGTTTTTGTCCATAAATCAAAGGTTGTTTTAGGAGATTGATCTTTTGGAAATGATCAGTACCTATGACTCCTGAAAACAAGCATCATCTGGTTACTCTTCGAGCAGCCATGGTTCGAGTACTCCTTCATAGGTATCTTTTGGCTGTACATTGTCAGATGTGATCAACAGTGACTCGCAACTGTCTTTCGAAAGGGTGAAGCTTCCACTTTCATATATCAATTCTTCGTTGAACACTGCGAAATCAAAGTCTCCCCATGGTTGGTCACCCCCTGAATATGGGGAATACGCACTTCCATGAGTACAACTGCAGTCTGCGAAGCATCCACTGGTAGCATCGACTTCAACTGCTGCGCTGAGTTCAAAGCCATGAACCTCACCGAGTTCATCCATAATTCGAATTTGGACCGGTTGAATTTCAAGTCCGGAGGGTTCTTCATAACTAATGACGTCTACATCCGTGACAACAAATATCATTGTTCCAGGATATACAAACTGGTCATAATTTCCACAAGATGTACTCATAATGACTGCAGATGTGAAGGCGATTAACTGTCCTCTCTCGTGAGCTTTTATCATTTGTCCTCCTCTGACAACATAGAATGTTGCTGGTTACACAGTGTACATCGATGATTGGTTATTGACTATCCAGATCTTCAAATGGTTCACAACCTGTACGATACGAGTCGCTAAGAACCATGTAGTCCAACACTGTCTATCCATTCAGATCGTTCAAATCCAAGACCCCACCGTCATAGAAGATGCATTTGGTGTAGGTACCTTCCGGTACGTCGACGCCATCCCATACGATACATTCTGTCAGCGTCGATCCAGCAGGAACGGTTGCACCACCACCCACGATGCTGTCTTGTACACTGCCTTCAATTGTGGTACTTTCGTGGACCCAAGATCCTCTCTCTTTGCATAGGGCACTAGTTTCGGCCCATCCATCAAAGGGGAGTGAGAACTCACCACGAAGAGCCGCCATATTTGCACGCCAGTATTCAATCGGTGTTCCGGTATCCACCCAGAAACCCTCGTGTAGTAAAGCAGATACTT
>CALDQI010000738.1:0-13426 GCA_937911635.1 uncultured Pseudomonadota bacterium
AATAAATATTCCAAAGAGACATAGATCCTTCTTTCGTTACACCGCCTTTCTTGGTTGGATCAAAGGTGAGCTTATCTACAATGATACTGTTTTTGTTTTTAAAGAACTCTTTAGCCCCGCCCTCATGCCCGAGGATCGGGGTCATTTTTCTTTTGTATCCTGTTTCACTTAAGAAGTATTTATGCTCTACATGCATAAACCTTTCCATTGTGTTTATATAAATAAACTCAGCTGGTTCTTCTTCTGGTACTCCAAATAGTTTTGCATTATCAAGTTTCTCCATCCATACAGCAACTTCATTTGTGTTTGTTATATTCGAATCTTCATCATTACAGTCTATGATAGAGGATATTCCATCACAATCTGCATCATATGGTTGATAACCCAAGGTAAGATCAGTATCATCACAATCACTCGCTGTGATGACACCATCACAATCTGCATCCGTTGCAACCGTTGTCGAGTTTGGATCGGTATCATCACAATCATCAGCTTCCAACACACCATCACAGTCTTGATCATCGTCAATAGAGAGTAGCAACGGGTCTGTATCATCACAATCAGAGTCATCTAATAGATAGCCTTGGGGTTGTGCACACGCACCAATCGTATCTACCGAAGATCCATACCCGTCGTCGTCCCCATCATAGAACCACACCTGTTCTTGTTGCAGTGCAGAATCAGAGTCATCACAATCCTCACCACCAGAGATCGATGCGCCCTGCCACTGAGAAGGATCCACTACACATTCAACGTATCCATCTCCATCATTATCAATTTCGTCAGTAGGAACGAGTCCATCACAGTCATTGTCCAATCCGTCACAGGATTCAGAAGAGTTTGGTGCCATCAATGCGTTGCTGTTGTCACAATCCTCACCACCGGAAATTAAGCCCGTACCATCCCAACCACCGGAATCCAGTACACATTCAATGTACCCATCCGCATCACCATCTTGTTCTGCAGCGGACAAACCCCCTCCACAGCTATTCACCTGTCCATCACAAAGTTCTGGCGCGTTTGGGAATACCGTATCATCAGAATCAACACAGTCTGTATTGTCTGCAATGTAATTTAGAGGGGCACCACAAGCATCGATTGGAAAGGCTGCATTCCCAAAACCATCCCCGTCAAAATCCAAATACCACTCTTGCAGTTCATAATGATTTGGATCGGTATCATCGCAATCGTCACCATCTATGATGACCGCTCCTTGCCATCCAGGTCCTTCACTCGGTGAACACTCCACGTATCCATCTGCATCATCGTCTACTTCATTCGATGGAAGACTACCATCGCAATCATTGTCCAATCCATCGCAGACTTCTTGAGCATTGGGATTGACGTGAGATACCGTGTCATCACAGTCACTCGAATCAGACACATATCCTGTTGGAGCAAAACACTCTATCCAAGTTGCTGTCGCATCCCCAAAACCATCGTTGTCATTATCGGCATACCAAGTTTGTACATTGTCTGCTGTGTCCTCATCCACAGTTCCATCACAGTTATTGTCGATATAATCACACGTTTCAAGAGCATTGGGATTGACGGAAGAATCCCTGTCATCACAATCTTCGGCGTTGGAAACATAGTTTTCTTCCGGCAGACAGGTCTCCACTGAAACTTCTGAATCCCCAAAATTATCGTTGTCGAAATCCAAGTACCAAATCTCCGTCAAATCCTCGTCAATCACCTCGTCGCAATCGTTGTCCAACGCATCACACTGCTCTGGGGCATCAGGATATACAGCATCATTTTGATCATCGCAGTCCAAGTCATTGTCGGCATATCCTTCAGGTACCTCACACGCCTCAACTGAATAGGATGTCTCGCCAAACCCATCACCATCACCATCGGCGAAGAACACCTGCAGTACACCCTCATCGATGTCACCGTTGCAATTGTTGTCAACACCATCACAATATTCCTCTACATTCGGATTGATATCTGCATTCGTATCGTCGCAATCCATGTCACTGGTAAACCCATCGCCATCACCATCGGTCTCCACTATCAGACCATCATTGGTTTCAGGATCTTTCGATTCCGTATTGCGGCATCCAAGCAACGATACCAACAATCCTAAATATAAAAAATGCGACACGATCCCCCCTGTAAGTAAGCATACACACATCATAACAAAATCCCCTTAAACCACACTTGAGATTGTTGAGTAGATTGTTGCGAATACGCGGTGCTTGAATTAAACTCCACACATGATTTGGTTGACAATATCGATTGTTGCACTGGGTTTGGGTATTCTAAGTAGCACTTTTTTAGAGAGATACGATTCATGGAAATCCAGACTGCATGGATTTGTAATCGGATTCATTGGTTTGCTGCTATTTGCAGAAATCCTACCCCACTCCTATACCCATATCGCTTGGATGTGCGGCGTATGGTTCGGCATCGGATTTTTACTGATAGCCGGAATTGACTATATGTCCAACCATCACAGTTCATGGATATCCATTGGACTACTTTCCTTGGTATTTGGACTGCACGCTTTGGTAGATGGTGTAGCTATTGGCACTCAAGCGGATGGTACACTTTTGGCAATCGCCATCGTAGCACATCGTTTACCAGAAGGACTGGCTCTCGCAGGTAAGGCAACTACCAATGTCAGCAAATGGATCCTTTTTATCGTCATGGCATTGGCTTCTATCGCTGGTTATTTCTCTGTCCATGAACTCCCTCTCATATCTCTTTCTACCTTGCAAGCTTTGGCAGGTGGTGGATTGGCGCACGTTTTATTGCATGCTCATGTAGAACAGAGGGCACACACAGCCGAAGAATGCTTGTCCGAGGTCTTAAAAACTTGGAGGGTTAGTGGTTTTTTTATAGCCATTCTGTGCTATCTTCTGATTTATTTCATCCATTCAAATACAGTGCTTTCGTCTCATGAACATCACCATGATCATGGTTTAGATACCAACATCTATCTGGTGATATCGGTTGGGATTGCCCTCTTTGGATTGATTTGGTGGGAAAGAGAACATTCCCACATTTGATGCGTCCATGGTATACAAACATGGAATACAATTAGGAGTCTACATGAAATGGAAACCAGAACTGATCGCAGGATGCATTATTGGCATAAGCATTGCCGGTTTTTTGGTCATCAGTTGGTTCCTCGGCCATCGAACCTTCGATCCTACATTCGAGCAATTTCTGGTCATTATCAGACATGGTTTTGAAGGGGCTTTGGTTGGAGGGATCTGTGACTTCATTGCGGTCAAAAGCGTCTACACAGCTGCACGAGACCATTTCCCTTCCTTGAGAGACAACACCACTCGCATTGTGATTCAAGACATGGTGCAAGTCAAAGAGCAAATAGAACAGCGTTCAGATTTGCGAGAGTTACTAACCAAACCTGAATACCAAGAGCAATTTGTAGCAGCCGTACAACAATTTGCCCCTTCAAAAGAAGGGATTGAAACCGTTGTACACAACATTTGGAATACACAAATACGCCCACATCTCTCACAATGGATGATCGATTACAAATTTGAAGGAACCGCCAAACAATTCACCACCAGACATGAAATTAATACGGAGTTGTTACGACGGGGCGCTGTTGAACTGTTGAAAGATGTCGCCAATCAAGAAGAGGACAACGTACAGCTTGTACTGAGGGTTCGAAAACTGGCTTCCGACATCACTCTGCACGACATTGGTGTACCGTCGGAACCGACTGCTGTACGGCACTTGTTGGAAAAACTCTATCAGCAGTGGAGTTCATTGGATCCAGATGCCAACTTGGAAGACAAGCCCTTCTGGGCAAAAGCCGGGCACACTCTTCTCACACAAAGTATTGTAGCATTCTCCCCTGCGATCGCTCAAAAGGTGCAAACAACAACCTTGGACGATGCCTTTAAACCTCTTCTTACGGAAGAAACCTTGAAAGACACGCTACTTTCACTGGCTGAGAAAATTGAGAACCCCAGTCAGCTTGAAGCCTTAGACAGGAAAGATGACCTTCTCGCAGATATCGTGTCTTATTGGCTTGTATTTGTTCGCTCTTGGGAAGATTTAGACACCACGCTCAGAACAGATATCGTCGATGAACTGATTCGCATTGTAGAGACTCCAGCGCTTGCAATGGTTGTCAATCAAGTCTGGACACTTCGAATGCAGCTACTAGAACCCACACAGATCTTAGAACAAGATGGTACCAAAGCAGTACTCACAACGCTGAGTGAGACATTGAAATCTCAAGCCAGCAACATCGAGCAACAATCGATCAAAGCGCTTCAAGAACAATTTGATGAAATGGGGCAAGACAATTTTGTCGAGATGATCCGTCGAAACACCCAGACTCGACTCGACTGGATCAAAGTGAATGGATCTGGATGGGGGTTTGTACTGGGGGCTGTTGTGGGCAGTGTGGGATTGCTGTTGGGGCACTAAATTTGGCAGACATTTTGGGGACTATTCAATAATCATACGTCCACATGTTACACTGTAGAGTATACACAACACGGAGACCAACATGTTTTCACTGATTACCCTAATCACGATTGCATCCGCTGCGCCTGACATTACCCACAAATGTGCAACTTTGGATCAATTGCGATTGTCTCCCGTGACTGTGACCGATGCAGATATCCCTGTTCGTCCACCCAATTCCAATAAAGGACAGCGAGACAGCGTTTGTGGGAACTGCAATACATTGTCCAGCGACAATTTCATCGTTCGCTGGGGCAATGGGATCTCTCAATCTCAAGCACAAAACATCCTAGATTCTTTTGAATACGCATGGGATATTGAAATTGATCAATTGGGCTATGAAATGCCCTCCTCTGCAGATACGTACCTATTTAATGTATACGTTGGAGATAGCGGTGGTGGAGCGCCTCAAGGGTATGGAGCCGCAGGATACTTCACAGGAGACAATCAAGGCTATCCGATGATCGTGATCGCCAAACAAACCGTAATGGATGAAGGGTATTTGGATTTCACCGTCGCCCACGAGTTTTTTCATGCCTTACAGGGTCGAACCAACCGATACGACTATGATGAATACGGCCCCGGAGCATGGTACTGGGAAGCCACAGCGAACTGGGTAGAGTCAGAGGTGTACCCTGGTCAATCTGGAAACGCTGGATTTCTGATTGGATACACATTCTTTCCACACTATCCAGTAAACTTCTTCGACTATCCAGATCAAGGTACCTTGCAAGAGTACCATCAATACGGCGCTTTTATCTTCCCGCAGCACCTGACAGAAATTGAAGCCGATGCTGAACTAATTCGATCCTCTTGGCAAGATACATCCTCTGAAAATGACCCGATGAACGTATTGAGTTCCTATTTGGAGCCTTGGGGTACGACAATCGAAGAAGCATGGCTTCATCACATCGCTAGAATGACCGTAATGGACTACAGCATGGGCGAACTGTACGAAGAGTACCTGGGCTACTATTCAGGATACCCCGAAAGTGAAGACCGATATGCAGAAACCGTGATGCAAGAAGGCAGCGTGGGCTGGAGAAGTGCACCCGCAGGAACAACACCTCAACGGTTTGGGCACAACACCATCATCGCTCGAGGTTTGACAGAAAATGCGATGACCTTCGCTGTTCGAGGAGAAGACACCGGTTCTCAAGGAAGCACGGCAATCTTTGGAGCGACAGTGACCAAGGTGCGCAATGGCAATGTCACGTATCACCCTCTTGAATTTGATGGAAATGACGGTGAGGTAACACTCACAGGGATTCAAACCAGCGACATGTACTACCTCAGTATTGGAGTTTGGAGCTACTTTTGGGATCCCGGACGGATCTATTCGGAAACCTACGATTATGAATACAACATCGGTCCTGCAGACGGCATCGTATCTGAGCCTTCAAACGAACCAGACTCGCCAGGTGCGGGCGAACCGAGCAATGAACTGGTACCAGGCTTCAACGAAGACGATGAATTAAAAGCCGGTTGCGCTACTGTTTCGTCAAGCGATACTCTATGGATTGCTCTCCTTGCCCTCGTTGGATTGGCTAGACGGAGAGATTAAATGGTCAACATCTATGAACTATCCGATGTCGAACTCGAACAGAGTCTGATTGCGCTCGGACAACCAAAATTTCGCGCGAAGCAGGTTGTGCAATGGGTTTATACAAAGGGTATTCACGACTTTGATCATATGACGAATCTACCAAAGAATCTACGCGAAACATTGTCGCAACAGTTTTGTTTTGGTACTCTTCGTATCGATATGGAACAGGTTTCCAAAGACGGTACCTGCAAACGACTCTACAGGCTTCACGACAACAAACTGATCGAATCTGTTCTGATGCCCTACCGCGATGGTAGACGTACAGCGTGCATTTCTTCGCAAGCCGGTTGTGCGATGGGATGCAAGTTTTGTGCAACGGGACAAATGGGATTTGCCAGACACCTCAGTGCAGAAGAAATATTTGAGCAGGCACAGCGATTTTCGCAAGAACTCCAGCAAAAGGGACAGCGGCTCAGCAATATCGTTCTCATGGGAATGGGAGAGCCGTTTCACAATTACAAAGCCGTCATTGAAGCGATTCACCTCTTAAAGGATCGACTGGGTATTGGGGCTCGTAAAATCACTGTGTCGACAGTTGGTCTCGCGCCAAAAATCCGAGCCTTCGCCAAAGAGGGTCTCCAAGTCAAATTGGCCATCAGTCTCCACAGTACACTGGATGCTGAACGCACGGCCATGATGCCGATCAACCGAAAATACCCCATCGAAGAATTGATCTCTGCATGTCGTGAGTTCGTCGACGCCACCAATCGCCGGATTACCTTTGAATACGCCTTGATCAACGGTCAAAATGATACCCCTGAAGAAGCCACACGACTTCGCAACCTATTGCAAGGACTGATGTGCCACGTGAATGTGATCCCTCTGAATCCCACAGCAGGATATGAAGGCTCACCATCTGACCCTGTTCGAGTGCAGGCTTTCATTGACATCTTGGAGCGTGGTGGAATCCCGGCAACGATTCGTGTCAGGCGCGGGATTGACATCGACGCCGGATGTGGTCAGCTGAAGTCGAAAAAGATTGCTGACCTTTAATCTTCGACCACTGGTCCACATACTCTTAAACAGACATTCAACAGACATGTTGATACAATGACAGCACTACTGTGGAGAGTATCTCATGTTGCAATTTTTGTTGGATTTTGTTTGGTTCGGAAACATCACTTTTGTATACTCTAGTTTTGCGTTTTTCCTAGGCTTGTTCGCAATCTTCGGCATAACGAGGATGACATTCGACCATGGTGACTTGGACGTTACTCCGGAGCCCATAAACACCATCCAACCCAATAAGAACAGTGTTGCAATAGGGAAGATATCTTCTCCCGATCCTTTTATCTGGAACGATACAGAGTACGCTTACTTCTTAAACAAAGAAACAAAAGAATGCTTTCCTAGCAATCAAATACTGACTCTAGAAGATGATTCCGGAACAATTCCTATCCGCGTTGCAAACGCGTCGATCGATCATGACGATACGGACCCGGATAATGACACCATCTGTGGTCTAGCACAAAACAGCACTGTATTTGTACGAGGATTTGTAAACTCTGATGGTGAATTTACCAGTACATACAGCACACGTAGCACCGCTAAGAAAACAACATATGCCGTTGATGATGCCGTTGAAATACAAAAGACATCCTTTCATGAGAAGGCGAAAGCCTCTCTTCTCAATATACCCAGAGTGATTGCATTCTCTTTGATAGTATTCATGAGCTACCCGATATATAAATATTACTCCGTTTGGCAAGACGAAATTCAATCTCCGATAGTTGATACATTTGAGTCAGCCTATGCTTTCAGACTGTATTTAGAAGATGGACATGTGTTTATTCCAACAACTATGGGATTCTACAGCTGCAAGGTTGGAGAGGTCATCACCAAACCAGCACGATCATTAAACGTAGGATGTGGTGAAACACCGGAAGAATATTACATCGAAAACAAGTCTTTGAAAGACCAGATGTGGAGTAATACCACCTCGATTCTTGGAACCTTATTCATCTTATTTCTCATTTTCGGACCATACAACCCAACAACATCAAAAAAGTAGGTCGGCTACTCTGTGCATAGACAGAATCATGATACTTTATTCTCACATGAGACCAATGACGCTTGAGTAAGTTACTCGCCCTTATCTATACCAAAATGTAACATGCCTGCACTGTAGACATCTGAACTATCAATCACAAAGCATCCCGTTTGAAGAATCGGTTTTTGGAGCCATTTCGACTATACTGGATGCCAATATGGAGAATGAAATGTGGCAGTTTATCCTGGACATCTGTTGGTATGGAAATGCAAATCTCTCGTCATTGCAAATGGTTTCTTTATCAATCGGTATCGTGATCGCAACAGTTGGGTTATCCTCATCGCTCTCCAGTGGAAAACTAAATCACAAACCTCAATCCATTAAAGACATTACACGCAATCAGCATGCCATAGCCACAGGTACGATATCAGCCGATATACCAATCGAACAAGATGGAACACATTACGCCTATATTCCGCAGGAAAACGGCAAAACTACAGGTCTTCTCAGTTTACACGATCACACGGCAAAATCGATATACTTCTAGATGATGCCATAATTGCAATGTCTTCAGACGAACCGCCTTTACAGACCATTCATCAAGATTCCACCGTCTTTGTGCGAGGCTTCGTCAATGAGGACAGGGTCTTTGCATCTACCCACTTTACCTTTACAAAGACAGAAGAGGGTCCAGCTGTGGATACCGCCGTCGAAATTCAACGAGACTCCTTTACACAAAATGTTCGTACAGAGACCAGACTCATCGGATGTTTCATGCTGTTATTGCTGCTGTTGTTTGGTGGCTATCCCCTGTACAAGCATTACACGTTTTGGCAGCAGCCCTTTACAGAAACCGTGGTCGACACAAGCAAATATCGAGAGAGGTACACGTTGGAATTTGATTCGTTTCCTTCTCAAGTCAATGTCATTGAAAACGTATACGATGCTTGCCCTATTGGAGAGACCGTAAAGAAAGAAGCACAATCCCTCACGGCTTGGTGCGGTGATGATCGCCAAGCGCAATCGATTGAACACATGCCCCTCAAAAGACAACTGTGGGAAAACACTGGGTTGATAGTATTGTTTGGCTTTATGGGGTTTGGGGCTTTGTTGATGCGAAGAACTGGATCGAAAAACTAATTATGTGGCACGAGATTTGCATGGTTACCAGTACAGAATGTTTGTTCTGAGACGATGATTTATATAACAACCTTTACTTTTAGGTGAACACTTCGTCAAAATCGATCTCTATTTTTGTGATCAACCTTGAATTTCGGCTATTCTACTTTACACACACTTCTGGAATCCAATACATGCGCGTTCTACTCACCACAGCACCACCAAATCAAGCAGAGGCCATCGTTGAACAGATGGTGTCTCAAAGGTGGGTGGCTTGCGGAAACATCCTCCCTTCTGTACAATCGATCTATCGATGGAAAGGAGAGATCTGCCGTGAACCAGAGTCGCTGATCATCATGGAAACCAAAGCCGAGAAATCCACTCAAGCCATGCAGTTTTTACAAAGCATCCACCCCTATGAAGTTCCAAAAATCTTGAGTTTGCGACCCGATTTGGTCCAAGCAGAGTATTTGAACTGGGTATTGCAGGAGACACACACATGAAACGTACAAGCTATTCATTACTGACTGTTCTACCCCTCATCACACTGAGTTGTATCGAAAGTGAACTCGCTGAGATCAAAGAACCCGATGATGGACAACCCATGCTCGTTGTGGATCCTCTAGAAATCAATTTTGGCGTTGTACAACCTGCAGCCGTTGTTTCTGAAGTGGTCACCCTTCGCAATGAGGGGAATGAGGCTGTTGAAATCGTCTCACTCGCACTCGAAGGAACTGGGTTTACGGCTGCCAGTGCAGCACCTCTAGGGTGGCTCGCGGCTGGAGAGGAAGCCGAGTTCTGGGTGGACTACTCCCCTGTATTTGTTGAAGATAGTGGTTGGATCACCATTGAAAGCAGTGACTCCACAACCGCTATTGAAGAGACCCTCGTACCGCTTCGTGGTCAAGGTGCCTATCCCCTACTCGTTTTGGACCCTCCACTCGTTGACTTCGGGTGGGTCGAGCCAGAAGCGAGTGTGGACAGTGGTATAACGTTGCGCAATGAAGGATTGGCAGACCTCACCGTCACTGAAACATTGGTCGTGGGAGCTGATTTCAACGCCATAAGTCCCCCAGTGGTTCCATTTGTACTGGCACCAGGTGAAGAGCAGTGGATGGACATCAATTACAGTCCGTTGACACTTGGAGAGCACTCCGGTTCATTGTGGGTTGAATCCGATACCCCGGCTGGAACTGCACAAGCCCAATTGATTGGAGGAGCATCCGATCAACCGATAGCGGTTTGTTATGCCGACCCTCCAGAGATCGCCCCCCTTAGAGAAACCACCAATTGGATGGGGGAAGACTCCTACGATCCTTCAGGTGCGATCATCAACGAATACAACTGGGTCCTAATCGACGCTCCAAGTGGTGCTACGGCAACGATGCCCAATGGAACAGCCAATCGTCTGTATTTCCGTCCTGATGTCGCTGGAACATACACTGCACAACTCACTGTATACAATGAGTTCGGGCAAGCCTCTGAACCCTGTATAACCTCCTTAGATGCCATCCCCGCAGAGTCTTTGTGGATCGAACTCTTTTGGCAACCCCCCGGCGATGATATGGATCTACACCTGTTGGCACCGGGCGGCGGTCTAGAAAGCAACAACGACTGCTACTACATGAATTGCGTGGGCGGTGGTTGGCTCGACTGGGGACAAATTGGCAACACCGATGACGATCCGAGTCTAGATATTGACGATATTCCAGGTACCGGTCCAGAAAACATCAACATTTATGAACCGGCAAATGGAACGTTCCAAGTGTACGTGCATGACTTTCCATCTTCGATTTACACGGGGTCGAATGAGGTCACCGTTCGCATCTATGTCGGTGGTTCACTCGCGTATGAAGACACGAAAACAATCAGTGGTGAAGATACCTACACCCACTTCGCAACTGTTGAGTGGAGTGAAGAGCCGGCTGTCATTGGACATTGATCTCGCCAGAGAGTGAATAAAGACTCCATGCCGACGTCGGAAACCCCATCTTCAGAAACAGAAGCCAGTAAACCTGAGTATGTTGCCAATCGGCAGCTCGTAGAGTCCCTTGCGGACATCTTACAGGATCAATACCCCGCCAAATTGACGACTCCTCGCAAAATCAGTCTTCGGGCTCAGTTCCCCATCTGTGGATTGGATGGTAAAGCTGGGGACATCGGGATGCTCTGGCCATTCATGAAGGGAGACGGATTCGAACCATATCGAGAAGCCAACGGCATGCAATCTGCACTGCACGGAGAGCAGTTTTCGTATTCTGTGACTGCTGGACGAGGGGTGATAGAGATACAAATTCATCCCTGTGAGACTCTGCATCAACTACACGAGAGACTTACAGCTGCGGTGGATCGAGTTAAACCAGCCGCAGAACGATGGAACAAGCAGGTCCTCGCCTATGGTGGACAACCGAGTACAGAACTCACGCCGGAATGTTTGACACACAAGTTCCATTACTTCTCGCTGCTACGGAAAATCCAAGAACCCTACTTATATCGAGGTTTACAGGCTACCAATCGATTTTGGGTGGAATGTGATCAGACTGAGTTACTCGACATCTTGAATTGGTCACACCTAATCAGTCCACTTATCAGCTCATTGTCGGCAAACACACCCATCTTAGCTGGTGCAGATGGTCATTACCCCTCTACTCGATGGCAACATCAATCGCTCCTTGATGAGAATGTCGTTGGAGATGGACGATGGCAACTGGTCGACCGACCCTATTCTGGAATGGACGAGTGGATGTTTCACCTACTTCATCAGCCCCATTTGCTACTTCGAGATGAAGAAGGATGGCTCAATCCTGGAGAAGGATTGTTTGGCGAGTATTTGGAACACCTAGATCGTCAGCCGAATGAACACTGGAAAGATGTTCTAGATCATATGGACACTCTCTGGACGCAAACTCATCCTGTCTTGCATTCCGACTTCGCTCTACCACCTCAGTTGCAAGGGTTAGCCGGTGTCCAACTTGCAGACACAGAGCAACAAGGCATTCCAGAAACCTTAGCGATGTCTGCTCTTCTTTTGGGGTGCCTAGAAGAGCGGGAGGCTCTAGAACACTGGTGGGAAGATCTCGTCCCAGACCCTGCCCCTAAACGCGAGTTCGGATTGTGGCCCCATCAGATCTTGGAAAAGAACCTAAAGTACAAAAAAGATATCTGGATGCCCTTCAAGGAATACTGGCTGCGATTCATGAAACAGGGACTATCCTATCCCGAACCCTTCTTTGGATGCTTTGATGGGATGTTGAAACATGCTTCTATCGGCCTACAAAAACGCGGACTGGGCGAAGAGGTTTATCTCCAACCACTGATTGAACGAATCCAATCTCAGAATGAACCCCATCGTGAACTCAGACGAACATACATCTTGAAAGGGATGGAAGGGTTAATTCAAAAGATATCGATTTAATCGTAGATGACACTTTAATGGTGATCTATCGAAATACTGGTACTTTTCCAAGCAAATGCTGGTGGACTAAATCCTGTGAGACACAATGATCTTCGAGGAATACACCCTCTGTCATAGTTCACACAATCAACCTTAGATATTACGACACAAACGAAAACCCAAGTCGTCACCTGAATACACCGGATCAAAGTTGCTTCGGCGGGATATCCGAATGCGATGGGCATGGTGTCGCCAACCGCCACCGCGTTCGATGCGTAGCGTTCCTTTTTTGGGACCTCGCGGATCAACCAACGGAGGTTTTCGATAACGGTTCATCCAATCCCAGACCCACTCCCAAACATTTCCAGTCATATCGTAGAGACCAAAACCATTCGGTTTCTTCTGACCAACTGGATGTGTCGTTCCTAAGCTGGTATCCGCATACCAGGCTACATTTCGTAGGGTGTTGCCTCCCGAGAATTTGAAGTCTTGACCTGCTCGTGCACAGTACTCCCATTCTGCTTCTGTCGGTAGACGATACCCATTTGCTGTCCAGTCACAAGTCACGTCTGTTCCATCAATTTGATAAACAGGATCGAGCCCCTCATAGTGAGATAGTTGATTGCAAAACCTCACGACGTCAAACCAGCTGACGTTCTCTACGGGCTTGTTTGGTCCTTTAAAGACACTCCGGTTTAATCCCTTTATACCTTCCCACAACGCTTGCGTGACTGGATATTTGCCCATCCAAAAATCTTGTGTCAACGTCACCATATGACGCGGTCTTTCACTGACATATGCATCTCTATCGTCTTCGAGTGCTCCCATCGTGAATGAACCCGCAGGTATATATACCATCTCATCT
>CALDQI010000739.1:0-2139 GCA_937911635.1 uncultured Pseudomonadota bacterium
CCGCCTGTCTGCTTCGCCCCATCGGGCTCTTAGAATCGCCGAAACCTGCCACGCATCTGCTTCTTTTGCTTCTTCTCCATGTCTCCCCGTGCGAGCGTTTGCATGTCGTCCACGTTCGGTTCCAATCTTGACCAGCTCTCCAACACCTTCAATGTCGAAGGTACTGAGTGGGTTCTCTTTGAGGATGCCTTCTTGTAGGTAGAAGGGGAGAAACTTGCCCATGTCATCTCTAGAGAAACCATAGGTCATTTGAGTCAGGTCATTTGTCCCAAACGAGAAAAATTCGGCTTGGCGCGCAATGGACTTGGCTTGTAGAGCTGCTCTGGGAAGTTCTATCATCGTACCGACTTTGTATTCGATGCTGCAACCAAATCGAGTCATCGTTTCCTCAGCCGCTTCAACAACATAAGAACGACAGAGTTCAAGTTCTTTTGCTGTTGAGACCAATGGAATCATGACTTCAGGCATCACGATGATATTTTCTTTGGCCAAGTGACAGGCCGCTTCAAAGATGGCACGGACCTGTGTCTGATAAATCTCCGGCATGGTCACCCCAATCCGGCAACCGCGGTGTCCCATCATCGGGTTGACTTCATGCAATTGCGTGAGTCGATCTTGAAGGGCTGAATCGCGAAGACCCAGGTCCTCTGCCAGGGAGACCATGTTCTCTTTGCGTTTGGGCAGAAACTCATGCAAAGGCGGATCCAATAGACGGATTGTAACGGGCAAACCGTTCATCGCACGGAACAACTCTTTGAATTCTTCTCTTTGCATCGGAAGGATCTGTTGAAGCGCACGTCGACGTCCAGTTTCACTTGGTGCTAGAAGCATTTGACGCATCGCTCGAAGCGCTTCAGGCTGAAAGAACATGTGTTCTGTGCGGCATAGACCAATTCCTACAGCACCCAACTCTCTGGCTTTGATCGCATCGGTTCCGTTGTCAGCGTTGGTGCGTACTTTCAATACGGCACACTCATCAGCCCAGGACAAGAATTCTTGTACGACACCAGACTCGGTTGCCGGTGGTAAGGTGTTGACCTGACCTTCCATAACTTCTCCGGAACCACCGTCGATTGTGATCCAGTCACCCTTTTTGATTACGTAATCGCCAGCATAGAAGAGTTCTCTTTCATAATCGACAACAATCTCTGTACAGCCGACAATACACGGCTTACCCATGCCTCGAGCAACAACGGCGGCATGGGAGGTTTGTCCACCTTGTGAGGTAACAATCCCTTCAGCCACAGTCATACCTTGGATGTCTTCCGGAGACGTATCCAACCGTACAAGGATGACCTGTTCTCCCTTTTCATGGAGGGCTTGGGCCGCTTCAGAAGTGAAAGCAACACGACCAAAAGCGGCTCCAGGAGAGGAGTCCAACCCTTTTGCAACGATTGTCTTTGGCGCATTGGGGTCAATGATTGGTCGTAGGATTAGCTCTAGAGAACGAGCATCCACCTTTTGCAGGGCGGCTTCTTTACTGATCAGCCCCTCATGTACCAAGTCAACGGCGATTTGAATCGAGGCACTTGGTGAGCGTTTCCCTGTGCGGGTTTGAAGTAGATAGAGCTTGCCTTGTTCGATGGTGAATTCAATGTCCTGCATGTCTTTGTAATGCTGCTCGAGCTGAGACTGAAGATCGAGCAGGTGCTTATACACCTCAGGGAGTGCCTTCTCGAGTGTATTTGCATCGGCATCCTCTGTAGAGTGACGATTCAGAGGCAGTGGGGTGTGTGTACCTGCAACAACGTCTTCGCCTTGAGCGTTTGGAAGCCACTCTCCGAAGAAGGTCTTTGCACCGGTTTTGGGGTTTCGAGTAAAGCACACACCGGTTGCTGAGTCTCCACCCATGTTCCCGAAGACCATTGCTTGTATGTTGACAGCTGTGCCAGTGTCGTCGGGAATACCTTGACTCTTTCTAAAGTGTCTAGCATGACGAGTGTTAAAGGAATTGCCTTACTGATAAACTTTTTAAATCCTATTTTAAAAGATTTATTTAATTCAAAAATTAAGGTAATGGCGTGTCTTATTGAATGAAGAAAACAAAAATAAAGAGTGAAGGCTAAAATAGGCGTTAAGAAAAAATTTAAAATTATTAAGGAAAAAAAATCCATAAACATGAGTGATTTTAAATCAATA
>CALDQI010000740.1:0-6666 GCA_937911635.1 uncultured Pseudomonadota bacterium
AATCAAGACAATGAGCCAATACCCTATGCCAACTCCCTGTCGTGCAACCGGATCGATATTGTCGATTGCATCTTCGTCATCGTCTCTACTATTGGTATCATTAGAGTTCAGCGTAGAAGCTGCCTCAGAGTCTATAGGAGCAGAAACAGGAGACCAGGATCCGGTTTGCTCAAAGTGTTCAATCTGCATTTTGGACTCTTTTAGAGACGCGCCAGTTTGCTCACGCCAGAGTTTAATGGCTTGAATTTTGCTGCCTTCACGGATCAGTTTTTCGATGTCACTGTGTTTCATGGATGTCCTCTTTTCAACTCTAACACCTCAAAGCGGTGGGCACTGGATCACTGGATCACACAATCAAACCAGCTAGACAAGTGATGTGTTCGCTGGACGAAATATCAAACAGGGTGCTTGTTTGAGAAAGAGTCATTAGCCTTTGAAGGCATTTAGAGCGAGCCGCGGAACGCTGAAGATGGACTGGGTGGATTCAAAGTTGGCGAATGCGCGTCCCATCCCGGGAAGATTTTTGTGATCACTAAACCAAGGCGGCGTGGGTTTCATCACAAAGGGAGCGTAAACTACAGATTTTTCTGGATGATCAAGCAACAGTCCGTTGTGAACGACGCCTTTACCAGATCGAATGTCTTCTAAGGTATGTCCAGGATAGGCTCCCCAACTCGGCGTTACCAGTCCGTACACTACACCAGCCCATACATTCACACCGATACCGCCGTATTTTAGCTTGGCGATCGCGTCATCAAAAGCGTTGCCCATAGATTTTCGAGTTCTATCGTCGATGAACAGCATCATCGAGAGTGTTCCCCAAATATGATCGTTGCAGAAGTCTATGGCTTTGTTTAAGTAGTCGGTCGCATCTGTATAGTCTTCAAGGTATGTGACGGCGAGAACAGCGCAAAAGGCTTCGACGTTGAGAGCGTACTCACCTTCTTTTGCGGGGACATCTGGAATAATGGTCCAGGGTACGATGTCTTCGGTCCGCTCCCCTAAGACCACGGCATTAGGGTACTGCTTTAGAAACTCATCATAACGACTTTGCGCACCCGGGTAATAGGCTTTTCGAGCTTGAGTAGCCTTGAAGTGGTGCTGGATTCGATCCATAAATTTTTCGCGAAGGTCCCATTTTTTAGGCAACACCAGAACTTTACCCGCATTGCAGTTGAACGAAGCATTGTGCGCAACCATTGAGACAACGTGCCTGGCTTGATAGTCAAGTTCAGAGGCGCTCCAGTCTCCCGGTACGATAAGCATAGGCGTGACACATCCGAGCTCTGAAGAAATGGGCTTGATATTTTGTCGCTCACCGTTGGCTTTATTTTCCTCAGAGCCCCATACGATTGCGTCGTGTGTCTGACATGAGCCTGTGATGTGAATCGTATCGACCAGATCATGTGCACACACATATTTACCGACGTCTGCGCCACCATAAATGACAGCCAAATAGTTTCCTTCGATAAGCGCTCTGAATGCACGTACGATGTAGGGACCCAAGTATTCATTTACTGGGTTCATCTTCAAGATGACCACCTCATTTTCCATAAACATTTTGTACAACATGTCTAAGGGACCGATACTGCCTTGGTTTCCAGCGCCAAGAACCAGTGATATTTTTCCGGATTGCTGTTCACGCGCAGTTCGGTAGATGTGTCCTTGGGTCATGGGTTTTCCCTTTTCCACCCAAACTTCCGCCGTCACCTTCTTAAGGAGGGCTTTTTCCAAGAGGTTTCTAGGGTAAACCTCTGCAATCTCTTGTCCATCAGAACGTTTACGAGTCTTGGGAATCTTTGGTTGTCCATTTGCTTTTAGTGCTTCGACCATCATTTGAATACCGCGAACGACGACTGCGAAGGAACCGATCCACTCTTCACCTTCACCTGCCGAACCTTTTTCCCAGCCCTTTCCCTTACAGCTCTGCCCGATCCACTCCTCAGACAGGGTCATTAAATCTTTGAGACACTCTTGGAGGAGAACGGCCCGTTTTTCCGCACTGACATCGAGCCATGCTTCTTTGCTTTTGTTCAATCGGTTGAGGGCGTTGTCGATCTCTTCAGTAGAGGTGGCAGGAAGCGCGCGGGGTGGTTCAGGAAATTTAGGAGATGCCATGGAGTCCTCTAGGTTTGGGGATGCTGTCAAAATCTATATTGATCGTGTGTATTTGTATCGTGACGGAAAAAATGCGTCCAAATTCTGCGTATTTTTCATGCGATTATGGTTTGGCCGATTGTGATTTGGCCGATTGTGATTTAGAGTGAGCGATATGAGTACGAATGGCGTCCAGTTCGTCTTCCTTCCGGCCACCTTCCCATGCAATGTGTTGAGCAATCTGTAGTAGTTTAGCAATTTGAGGTCCTTTTGCTACACCGAGCTGCAATACATCTGTACCAGTGGTTTGCCGACGTTGCTGTATTCCTGTTGTAATCCACCATCTTAAAAGGGGCACACAGGCTTCATTTTGATATTCTAGAAGGAGCCAGTGTGTGGGAGTGCTTGTGTGAAGTGCGTCACCAACCTGACGTTTCCAATTGGGCTGTTCGAGGTGTACACTTTGTAGCGAGGTGAGCATGTCTTGAAACTGATTTGGAAATTGGTTCCAAGATTTCAATCCGTTTGACCGAATGCTGATCACATCTTTCCATAGATCGGCATCCGAATCAGAAAGAGCAAGCCGCAACTGCATCCACCAACAGGAACTCCAAGCTTCACCAGTGAATGAGTATGGCAAATGGCTTTCACGATGTAGGGCTACCGTATCCCAAAAGGGTTGCCATGCCGTCCAAACTCTCCATTCTTTAAGTCGATCCCAGCATTGGTAGGGGTGGGGTTCTTCAAATATCTTTTCCAGTTCAATGCCGATGCGCGTCAGAGAGAGCATATCTCCCACTTGAATGATGCTGGTTGCCTCTCGCAGCTGCGCGAGGGTTGACGGATGTAGGGTCGTACTGAATCGAGCACTGTATCGCGCTGCTCTAAATATGCGTGTAGGATCTTGTAAGAATGACAATCCATGCAACGTTCGAAGCCGCTTTTGCTCTAGATCCATCATACCGTTCATCGGATCGAGCAAAAGCCCCAATTTGTTCATATGAACCGCTATGGCCATCGCGTTGATACAGAAGTCTCGTCTTTGTAAGTCTCGGTCAATGTGTGTCGGTTTCACAACAGGTAAAGAACCCAGTGTTGGATACGTTTCTGAACGAGCACCAGTAAAGTCTATGGTTAAATCATCGGATATAACCCAGTGTGCACCACCAAAATCCTTGAACTGATGAACATCTCCGCCAAACCGCTGTGCCAATTCCGTAGCCAGTTGAAGGGCATCACCAACAACGGAAAAGTCCAAATCTTTGCTGGGCAGTCCCAACAAAAAATCTCGCACCCACCCACCGATGATGTACACCTCGATATTGAAGTCTTTTGCTACGATGGATATCTGTTGGATGACTGGGTTTGACAGTAAGGTTTCTTGGTCTTCACGCGTCAACATATGTCGTGTTGTTGCACGATGCCAAGATTCGCGGTCCAGCACCCCAATGGTCGCACCAGCTACATTTTGGACGATGCGTAAGGGATGACGCTCAGACCATTGTACTCCATAAGACAGGAGTGTGTCCTTTGCCTGTGCAATATCTGGAACCCACTCAACTAGGGCGGCTGTATGCAAGGTGTTGTCGGAGTATTGAAGCGCGTCAGATACAGTTGAACGCGAGATTGCCCCGACGACTTCATCGTTAGAAGTGGTAAGGATCCACCGGCAGTTCGTATCTTTGAGTGTGCGTTCGAGTTTCTGTATTGGTGTGGTTCCATCGACACAGCAGATGTCTCTAGAGCAGACATCTTCTACAAGGGGATCATAGTCCGGTGCAAATTCTTTGAGTGATGGTTGATGCATACTGGTTTCCGAAATCATTCCGCACACGAACTAAAATGCGTTAAAATACTGTAACGGAAAATAAAAGGATTGTCTCAATGACTCAGCCTCGCTGCTCAAACTGTAATCACCCGATACTCATTCAACGAGATCCTCCAGAGCCATGTGGCTACTGTGGATATTTAGAGGGAGTGGAAGAACTTGCGGAAGTGCCAGAGGGTGAGCCCGCGGGGCCTTCACAATTTCGTCGATTGGTGTGGTGGATGGCTGTAGGGATGGTTTCGGCTGTGGTGCTTGGGTCTGTTTGGTTGATGCTTCGTTTTCAAAGCAGTCTTGTAAACATGACACAGAGCTTTTGAAAGGAGAGCGTAGCAATGTTTTTTTTGTTTGTATTGGCGTGCCGGTCTTCATTATCGGAGGACAGTGGTGTTGAGATTGAAATACGCCCCGAAGAGGATAACGAAGAAGGTGTAGGAGATACGGAGCAAGAACTACAAGATATTGATCAAGATGGTTTATTTTCTAAATTGGAGAACAATGCCTCTTCAAAACGCTCAGCACCCAAAACTGGGTCATTATCTTTGTACTCCAGCAACAGATAAAACGGATGGTCTTTCGAAAATGGGTTTTTTAGATGTGGAATCATCTCGATGACCCCATCAAAATAATTGGCCCACATTAGCTCAAATCCCGTTAATCCGCCCCCCAAACGAAGCTTGAGATTGTTAAGCACCGATATCACGGATCCATAGTCCTCGAGGGCGCAAAGAGCAGTATGCGTGCTGATAGGACGGGGTTGTAACTGCAGCACGACTCTTGAAACCACTCCCAAAGTGCCTTCACTACCAATAAATAGGTGCTTCAAGTCATAACCGGAGTTATTTTTGATCATCCTGTTCATAGCTGACACTACAGTCCCGTTGGCGAGAACAGCCTCTAAACCAAGGACTGACGATCTTGTCATCCCAAATCTTATAACCTCCATACCACCAGCATTGGTTGCTATATTCCCGCCAATTGTGCAGCTTCCTCGAGCCCCCAAATCGATTGGCAAATATAGATTATTTTCAAGCGCTGCCTCCTGCAAAGCTTGGAGCGGAGTTCCGGCCCAGGCTGTCATAGTCATATTCGCTTCATCGATTTCTTCAACGCCGTTCATCCTCTCCAGTGTTACAGCCACTTCACCATGTTGAGGAGTCGCACCACCAGCAAGTCCGGTCATACCACCTTGAATCACGATCGATTGATTGTGAGAATGACATATCTTGATTATTTTCGAGAGATCGGACGTGTTCTTCGGACGACAAAGCACTTCGGGACAAACGGCTGAGGTGCCGCTCCAGTCTTTCTTGTATTTTTCACCAATATCGGCTTTTAGCAGGACGTCTTTAGGTCCTAAACAATTTACAAGCTCGTGTCTAATCTTTTCTAATATGACTGAAGCATCTCGTTAAGTGAACGTACTGCGGGTACTTTTTTTAAGGCTAGATGATGAGTTACCATTTATCGTCATAGGTCTGAACTCGCTCATAAGAATCTCCGATTAAAACTCCCAACTGCCTCTCCTCTCCTTCCTGCAAATGAATCGCCGGACGGCCATGGGCGAATCGGAAATTGCATATGATTCCAATGTCACCCACCTTCCATTCTAAAGGGATCCCGTACCGATCATACACATCAAGGAACTGTTGCTTTTCATCCCGACTCATTTCAGTATCATCACCGAATGTTAGCTTAAGCGGACGTTCATCTTCGGGAAGATGCTGCACCATCGGCCATGTATCAAACCACGTACTATCATCGGCCATACTGCTATATAGTAGGTTTTTATCCATCTGAGGGAAGTATTCGAAGGCCGAAATGTAATAGCGAGTCTTCAGCAACCTATTGGCACCCCACTCTGCTCGAAGCCCGCGCTTTTTGGCTTCATAGATCGCTATGTCCGGGTCTTCGGTCAACATAGACTGTTGCCAATGATTGTATACTCCTATGTCTAATTTATCCTTGAACTGTTCCCGGTCAGTTAAATTTCTGTGATAGCAGAGCCCCTTCTCTTTTAATTTTTTGCCAAAGGACGTTGCAAGTAAGTCGTCGGTTGCCCTGACGTTGTCCGAGACATATGTGTAACCGCCTTTTTTTGGCATTTTATGCACTAAGAAGCCGAGCATTTTTGTGCTAGAACCAATATACGCCATCTCATGGTGGTAATGGAGCCATGCCTCTAGTGGAGCACCGACTTCAAAAACATTTGCTTGGAGCGCTTTCCGCGGGTTTGCCCCACCCTCATATCGCCGTTGCTTCTTAATCACGTGGCTTGCAATTTCCTTCATTGAATCAAGATCTGCGAGCCCAGTATTAGTAACATGGACTAACCCCACATCATTAAACATGGTCTGCATCCGATTACCTAGAGCATCGGATGCCATCAATGGCGCACCTGGCTTACGAAACTCGTTACCGTTAATCGTGTATTTTAGTGGGTCAATTACTGGGGATCCCAGCCACCATTTGGGTTCTTGTGCCGATGCTAGGGGAGCAAAAGCATCGTTATCAATGATTTCGTTCATACACATACCTCTTAGCTATAAAAGCTGCTAAAAAATACAACAGGCTCAGGCCCAAGTTGTCTATTATAAAGATCGACAAAAGTTAAGAGAATTATACACTTAAATTTGTAATGCTCGTTTTTCGCGTAGTTTATACGCGAAAATCGAGAGTACAAGACTTTTTTACAAAAAAAAAAAAAAAATTAAATTGGAGCGGGAAACCGGGTTCGAACCGGC
>CALDQI010000741.1:0-2520 GCA_937911635.1 uncultured Pseudomonadota bacterium
CATCACAGGCAATGCCTTGTCTGCCGGCAACAGGGATGACCTTTTGCAACGTGTACTTTGGGATTACGTCAATAGCCTGTGGATTTTGTGATATGGCAGTGGATACGGTTTGTGGAGACTGTGCCTTGGTACACGCCAATACAATACTCAGAAGAAAAAACATACGTACTCCGATGCAACAATACGACTGATGAAAACCTTACAGCTTAATAACGGTGAGATATTTAATTTTGTATTGTTCAGTCAATAATACACTGGACCTTATTTTTGTTGCACATTTTGTGTAGATTTGTTCTCTATGTAAAAGCACTCAGAAGTCCTTGATGTACAATGATGAAGACATTGTACAACCATTTCCCATGAAGGACTGTTAATGAACAGGCATATCCATGACTTCATACAAACCTTTCGGTCTGAGATTGCTGAATGCGATACCGAACGCCCAATTTTTCACGGTTGCTGGGATTGGCATTCTTCTGTTCATGCTCACTGGGCTTTATTGGAAAGTGCACATCTTGTACAGGATGAAGATTCTCTGGAATGGGTATTAAATAGACTTCAGAATCAAAGCATGCTCGAGGAGATTCAATATTTGCAAGACCATCCCACTTTTGAGATGCCATATGGCAGAGCATGGTTTCTTCGATTGATGATGCGACTTGAACAAATAACCGGATTTGATCAATACACTGAGCTGGTTCAGGCCATTGCCGACAACCTCCATCACAACCTCAAATCTTCAGTGCATAGCCCACTGATTTCAGAATATCAAAATCCTTCGTGGGCTTTTATCCAACTGTACCATTGGGCTTCTCATGTGAATGACAAGGATACGATGCAATGGATAAGAGGTACAACAGAAGAGCAATTTTTACATCCAAAAGCAATTTTAGATGTCGATAGAGAGGGAAGGGGGGAGTTCTTTTCGTTGTGGGGACTGCAAGTCTATCTGATTTATACCGTTCTTGGGGCAGAGGTATTAAAACACTGGTTGGAAAAGATACCCAACCTAGAAGTGATTCAAAATCTTAAGACTGAACATCACTTAGCGATACATGCATCTAGAGCTTGGGGGCTTTACTCAGCCTATTCAGCAACGTCTGATCAGGTA
Source organism: uncultured Pseudomonadota bacterium (assembly GCA_937911635.1). Taxonomy (GTDB): domain Bacteria; phylum Myxococcota_A; class UBA796; order UBA796; family UBA796; genus CAJWHX01. The sequence goes on from CALDQI010000741.1 coordinate 1,112, forward strand.
TGGAAAGAAGCATACGACAGACATTTGCAAGCATCTATTGAGCTACATCCTGTTTGGAAAGTAGATCGAAGAGCATATGCGCATTGGGTTCCACAATTTACGCTGTATGCGATTCTCATGAACCTATAGAACACTCGTATGTTCTCGACTGTATCTGTGATTACCTGGAGGCAATCTGTTATTGCTCTGTTGTTTCAGGCTTCTCTGCGAGTCCCCAACCGTCTAAGAGCCATGCATACACATAGGCTACATCTTCAATCGCTCCATATCGCCCTGATTTTCCACCGTGTCCAGCCGCCATATTGGTCTTCAGTAGTACTTGGCTATCCCCGGTTTTGGTAACACGCAGCTTGGCGACCCACTTGGCGGGTTCCCAGTACTGCACACGAGGATCATTGAGACCTGCAGTCACAAGAAGATCTGGATACTTTTGTGCAGTCACGTTGTCGTAGGGTGAGTAGGCGAGCATGGTGTCGAAGTATTCACGCGTACGTGGGTCACCCCATTCCTCCCATTCTCCAGCGGTGAGCGGAATGCTCTCGTCGAGCATGGTGGTGACCACATCTACGAACGGTACCTGAGCGACAACATGAGCCGCAAGATCAGGACGCTGGTTCATTACAGCACCCATGAGTAAGCCACCAGCACTACCTCCTTGAAGTGCCATCTTGTCTGGAGTGGTCCAGCCATCGGCTACCAGCTGGTCTCCACAGGCTGCAAAGTCGGTGAATGTGTTTTGTTTTGTGTGAAACTTTCCATTGCGGTACCAGGTCTCACCCATTTCACCACCACCACGGGGATGGCAAATCACCAAAATCACACCCCGATCGATGAGTGAAAGGCGAGTGCTACTGAACCAAGGGTCTAGTTTGGCGCCGTAACTACCGTATCCATAAAGGAGTAGGGGCGCAGAGGAATCAAGCGGAGTATCGTTCCGACGAAGAATAGACATCGGGACTTTTGTTCCATCTGGTGATGTCGCCCAACGACGCTCAGTCGTGTATTGAGTTTGGTCATACCCTCCGAGGACTGGTGTTTTCTTCAGTAGGGTTCGTTCACCAGTTAACAGGTCGACATCGAAGACAGATCTAGGTGTGACCATGGACTGATACCCGATTCGGAAAGTGGTGGTGCTGTAGTTTGGATTTTGAGAGCCGTAGACTGTATACAGTGCTTCAGGCATGTCCATTCGAGTATCGCTGCCAGTCTCCAGATCCATCACACGTAGATGAGCCAACCCACCTTCGCGCTCTGTGAGGATTAGAAATCGTTCGAAAGCCTCGATCCCTTCAAGAGTGACATCATCTCGGTGTTGGATGAGTTCTGTCCACGCAGTTCGCTCCGTATTTCCGCCGGTGGGTACTTCCATCAGTCTACGATTGACGACTCGTTCATCGTGTTTTCCATCT
>CALDQI010000742.1:0-5108 GCA_937911635.1 uncultured Pseudomonadota bacterium
CCAGTAAGGAAGAACGCGACAATGGATACTTTACGATTCATTTTTTCGCAGAGCAGGGAAACACACTGTATGAGGGAAAGGTTTCCGAGCGTTTGGATCCTGGATATGCCGGTACAGCAAAGATGCTGGCGGAGGCTTGTTTGTGTTTGGTGCATCACCAAGACGAATTGCCGATGGTCGGTGGGGTACTCACTCCAGCCAGTGCTTTTGGAACTGTACTGGTAGAGCGTTTAAAACAAGCTGGGATGAAATTTACTGTACAAGCCCGATGAGAAAATGGAGCGCCCACCAAGACTCGAACTTGGAGAAAAGGTTTCGTAGACCTACGTGTTATCCGTTACACCATGGGCGCTTATTTTTATGTGGTTATTGTTAAATACTACATATAGTTTATTTATTAAACTGTTGAAAAGTGGAGCAACCACCAAGACTCGAACTTGGATCCTAAGCATCGCGTACTCAGATGTTATCCCTTACACCATGGTTGCATATCATAGATAAAATCGAGTGTTTGTCAGGACTCGAACCTGAACTAGAAGCATCGAATACTTCTGTGCTATCCTTTACACTACAAACACTGAAAATGGAGTACCCACCAGGAATCGAACCTGGTCCTTGAAGTCCGAGGCTTCACGTGCAAATCCTTTACACCATGGATACAAAAGTGGCCTTCGTAGGATTCGAACCTACGCTACAAGTCGAGAAACACCTGTGTGCTACCGCCTACACTAGAAGACCATATGGAGCGCCCACCAAGACTCGAACTTGGAACAAAGGTTTCGTAGACCTACGTGTTGTCCATTACACCATGGGCGCATATAACTTATAAAAGTTGATTTTTGATACAATAAGTTTTAGACAATAGTATTTTAATAAATGACGGTATAAATCATTTTGTACGGGTCATGGTTTCAAGATGGTTTTGAACCATGATGTAGCTTGTATACTATTGTGTAAGGCTCACTTGAAAGCCCCGTACCCAAATGGGATGGATACCTTTGGTACGACAGTGAAATCTGATGAGCCAGTGTAATATACTGGTTACATCGATTTCTCGATGGTGGTTTTATTGATTCGGCGTACGCCGACGACGCGTCAGAGAAAGGCCGTCATTCCACGCAAACACACAGCTGATGGCTGTTGCTTCATCTGCAGGCACTTCTACAAGGCTTGGCAGGTATGTGGTTTGAATGACTAACATTTTTTATTGACTCTCTTGTCGATGGTTGTGTTTATATACTATAGTATATTGTTTTGTTTGTCAATATAACTCGATAAGTTTTTTTGATTTTTATTTAGTATGGTTGATTAACGAAGGTACATTTATTTATCGGATGACCTTTTTGATTGTGCAATGGTTGTTTGTGATGTGGATAAGAAATTGCACTTTGTGGACTCATTTAAAGAACTCGAAACTTTACGCGGATAGCGTCGTTCAAATGGCATTTTCATTAGCCCTAAAATTCAAAACCAGATAGATGATCCAATCGAATGACTCAGAAATTTAAGGAGTGATGATGTTATGGTTCTACGCGTTGATGTCGCAGGGGAGTGCAATGGAAATCCCTCATGAAACCTTGCAACTTGACAATGGTCTTCACGTAATATTGATAGAAGATCACAAGCTGCCGCAGGTAGTGGTCAACACTTGGTATGGTGTAGGTTCTTACGATGACCCGAAAGGGGCTTCTGGTTTTGCACATCTGTTTGAACACCTAATGTTCATGGGCACTACGGTGATTCCAAACAGTGAATTTGATATTCGCATGGAAGTGGCTGGTGGTTGGAACAATGCCTCCACTGCAGATGATCGCACCAACTACTACGATGTGGGAGGGTCGCACATTCTAGATTTGCTTTTGTTCATGGAAGCAGATCGCATGGTGAATCTAGACATCACTCAAGAGAAGTTGGATCTTCAGCGGGAAGTGGTTCGAAACGAGCGTCGACAAAACTATGAAGATTCTCCTTATGGATCGGTTTGGCTTGAAATGCCAGAGATGATGTATCCAGCAGAGCATCCATACAGCCTTGAAGGCATTGGATCACACGAGGATTTACTGGCGGCGACCTTGGACACCGTGAGTGGTTTCTATGACACCTGGTATCAGCCGGCCAACGCAAGTCTCTGTATCGCCGGTGATTTTGATGCATCGGAAGTCAAAGCGACCATCCAACAGTACTATGGTGCGATTGAAGCCAAAGAGGCGATGACCCATACTGAGGTGGAGTTGCCAACCAAGCCTCAAGTCGCTGAGAAAACCATTTATGACAATGTTCCACTACCGGCGATGCTGATGATGTGGCATTCACCATCGGTCTTTAAAGATGGGGATGCGGAAGCCGATGTTCTCTCGAGCGTTTTGACCGGTCGTGCTGATGCGCTGTTAACCAAGAGATTGGTATACGATGAGTCGTTGGTGCAGAGTGTGGAGGCTTTTCAATACTCCCGCGGACGAGGTTCTGTTTTCATCGTATATGTGGATGCGTTGCCCGACACCGACTTGGTTCAGGTAGAGGAGATTGTGACCAAGACCTTGAATGGTCTGGCAAGTGGTGAGATTCCGGTAGATCAAGATACGCTCTCCGCCATTTTGAACAATTGGGAGATGGACTTTTTGTGGGGACTGGAAGATATTCAGGCGAAGGCAGAGGCATTGCAACGATATCATCACTACTTAAAGGATACAAACTACGTCACGAAAGACTTGGCACGCTATCAAGGCGTAACACCAGACAAGATTCAAGCCTTGGTCGCTAGCTACTTGACCGCAGATAAAATGTCGAAACTGACTGTGCTTCCAGAACCTGAAGACAGTGAAACACCTTCTGAAGGAGAGGCACAATGACCCCATTTGCAATTGGACTCATCGGAATGCTCACCCAAGGTTGTGGTGAAAAGGGAGAAATTGAAACCATGAAACCTGAACCTACAAGCGTCATTCCAGCTCCTACGGAAGCTTCACCGTTTACCCCTCCAACGCCTGTCGTATCGAAACTCGACGGCGGTGGTGAACTTTGGTTGTTGGAAGACCATGACTTGCCTGTGGTCGTCTTCAGCGTCGTGATAACTGGCGGTAGCGCTGAGGATGCTCAAGACAAACTCGGAACGGCTGAACTTGCCAATCAGATGCTGCTGGAAGGGTCAGGAGACCGCACATCCAGTCAGGTTTCTTCGTATCTATACGGGATGGCAGTGGATGTCAGTGTGCAAACCACTCGTCGGCATACCATTCTCAATGTGTCCGCACACAAAGATCGTTTGAGTGATGCCCTCGCCGTTGTATCCGATATGGTGTATGCGCCTCAGTTTGATCAAGATGACTGGGACCGTGTGATGGAGCAGCACCTTGCAGGCTTGCAGCAATCTCGTCAAGATGGGTCTTGGGTGGCATCTCATTACGCCCCCTATTTCCTCTATGGTGCAGGACATCCCCTTGGTCGATCGACTCAAGGAACCCCATCGACCTTGGAGGCAATTTCTCCGGAGAATGCAAAGGCGTGGCACATGGGGCGTCTCAAAGGTGGCACAGCCCAGCTGGGTGTGGTGGCCGTTGGCGATATCGATGCCGCAACCGTGCAGTCTTTGGTGTCTACACACTTCAATCAATTTCCGCCCCTTGCACTGGGGGAGTTTGTTACACCGACTCTTGAAGATCATGTTGTACCCACGCCACGAACCGTTCTTGTGGACATGCCTGGCGCTGAGCAAACTTCGATTCGCGTTCTTGCACCTGCCTACAAATCAGGTGATGAGCGAGAGATAGCCGCTGACCTTGCCGGGGTGGTAATGGGCGGAACGTTCACCTCTCGTTTGAATGCCAAACTCCGTGAAGAGAAGGGGTATACCTACGGGGCGGGATGCAGTTTCAGTGGCGGATACTATGGTAACCATTTGAGTGTGCGCACCAATGTCCAAACCAAGTACACCGTTGCCGCGATTCAAGACTTGAACGCTGTTTTAGCCACCGCTCAGGACGGTTTCTCCATCGATGATCACAGCAAGGCACTGTCCTCTTATCGGGGAGACTTCATTCAGATGTCTGCCTCTCGAAAGTACTTGGCTTCCGAGATGGTTGACCTTTTCCGTTTGGACGACCCTGCGGACTTGTGGGTCACCGATTTGACCACGTCTCAGGCAGTGACCCCAGAGCAGATGAAGGCAACCGCAGACCTCTTTGACACCAAACGCGGTGTGACGGTTCTTGTTGGGGATGCTTCAGTCGTAGAACCAATGCTCACAGAGGCGGGGATTGTGTTTGAGAAGGCAACCATTCCTGAGTGATAAAAGGGTAATGGATAGTGACACTTGAAGAGTACTCTGTAGAATGGTTATAGATCAACCATATCCATGGAGTGGTGAATGTTCGGTAGAATCCTTTTTGTCTTGTTGCTGACTCTGTCGATGGTGTCTGATGCACTGGCGGAGATGAAGCGGGTAGCGGTACTCGAGTTTCGCGGCTCAGATGTGGAGACGGCAATCCTGTTGAAACTGTCTGATCAGACTCGGACGGCGGCAGTTCAAGTGCTCGCCAAAGACGAATATCTGATCATGACCCGCGAGAACATGCTTGAAATCCTGTCTGACATGGGCAAAGATGCCTCTTGTATGGAAGGCCAGTGCGAAGTAGAAGTGGGAAGAAATGTTGGGGCAGATCTGATCGTGACTGGAGACATTTTGAAGATGGGCTCGATGTATGTGCTCACTTTGAAACTCTACGACACCCTCAGCGGCGCATTGCTGAACAGTCTAGATGTGGAAGACGCAGATCTCTTTCAACTGAAAAACAAGACCCACGATCAATCTCGGGTGCTCTTTCAAAAAGGATTGGGATTAGCTGGCGGTTCAACATCCAGTACTCCGGTAAACATCGAGAGCGGGTTCACCGGTGGCAGTGTAGAAAACGACGATTGGATGGTTGAGGGTGGCAATACCGCCATTGTGAAGTTTGAGTCTAGTCCAACAGGGGCTGTCGTACTTGTCGACGGTCAACTGTTGTGTTCGACCACCCCTTGTAGCAAAGAGATTAAAGCCGGTAGTCACACCATCGTATTTCAGAAAGAGCGATACTTTCCCTATGAATCGATGGTCAACGCCAAGAGTGGGA
>CALDQI010000743.1:0-1818 GCA_937911635.1 uncultured Pseudomonadota bacterium
TGTAATATTATTTTGTGTTCTATGGTACTTTCGAAGCAATAACTTGGTACGTATCGATACTTTGATGGTGTGATATGCTCTCTAAAACATGTTGTGTTCGTGTATTTACACTTCAATATTTTTCCAATGCCCTCGTTTCACAACGAAAAAGAGCCACAGTGCTCGGATACCCCAATCAAAGGTTGACCCAATCCAAATGCCAACCAAGCCCATATCAAAGGTAAATGCAAGCAAATAGCAGGCGGATATTCGAACGGCAACCGGTCCAAAAAATGCAGCGATCATTGGACTTTTCGTGTCTCCAGCACCCCGTAATGACCCAGCGAAGCAATCACAAAAGGCCATCATCGGCTGGGCTATAGAAGCCACTTTCATACAAGTGATCCCGAGAGCGAGGCTCTCTGGATCTGTACAAAACCATCCCACAAAAGTCTCTGCACCAAAGAAAAACAATGATCCAATCGCGCACATCAACAGAACTGAAAAACGCATGGTGTACCAGATGGTGGCCTCTGCATCAGCGGGTTGTTTGGCACCGAGCTTTTGTGCAACGATGGTTCCACTGGCATTTCCTAGTGCATAGGAAGCGATGAACCCCAAGGATTCAATTGCCAGACACGCTTGTTGAGCCGCCATAGCCGCCGTTCCGAGACGACCAACAAATCCGGTAAATACTAAGAATCCGGAGTGTAAAATGACCCGTTCTGCAAAGGCTGGAAATGCGACATTGAAGACTGGCCTGAGAAAAGAGAACTGCGGACGTGTTATCCGTACTGTCCGTGTGGGTCGTTGAATTAGCCATCCCAACACAACACAGTTGAGAACAGAAGCACTGGCGGTTCCCAGCGCGGCTCCGGTGATGCCCCATTCTGGTGCACCAAAGAGTCCAAATACGAATATCCAGGATAAAGAGAGGTTCACAAAACCACTGAAAAAAGAGACCCACATAGGCGTCTTCGTATCTCCAGATGCTTGAAATCCAAAAGTGAGGATGACAGCCATGGTTGTAAAGGGAGCCGCAGAAAATGTCCACGTCAGATAGGTTGTCGCCATGTCCCTAACCGTTTGAGAGGGGTTGTCTACCCCCATCAACAGCTCTGTAAACCAAGATTTGCCTGCAATTCCAAGTCCACCCAGTACAATACCGGCTACCAAAGCAATCAGCAACGAGGAACTCAGTACTCCATTTGCACGATCGGAATCTTTCGCACCTACAGCCCGTCCTAAGATTGCCAGCATCCCAATTCCAAATGAACCAAAGATCGAAAATGCGGTCCAGGTGATGGGACCGATGACTTGCATTGACGCTAGTGTGTCTGGGTTATATCGTCCCAATATAAGTCGATCGGTGAACATGATAATTGTCCCCAATAAGCCTGATATTAAGATGGGCCAGGCAAGACGAAGGATTTCGTCTCGTAGTGTTTGGTCGGTCGATGCTGTCACTTTGGTGTCGGCCATGGATGCTCTAATTATTGTTTTGTGTGATGATATGTCGAGAGTGTTGTATAGTAAGGAGTAACCCCATTCTGAGATCACCATGAAAGTATGTAGCGATTGTCACCAACATTATATTGAGTCTAGCTGTCCACATTGTGAACATGCACCTACAAGATACCCCACAAAGATGTTGGGACTCATCTTGGGCGTTGGATTGACGGCGTGTGCTGTCGCCGAATCAAAATACGGTGTCCCGATGGTGGACAATGATGGGGATGGATACTCAGACTACGAAGACTGTAACGATAATGATCCCGACACCTTTCCGGGTGCGGCTTTGGAAGATTCAGAAACAGCCTGTATGACCGATGCGGATGG
>CALDQI010000744.1:0-6613 GCA_937911635.1 uncultured Pseudomonadota bacterium
TACATAGTAGCTCGTTGCTTCACCGGGAAAGAATCCCATGAAGACGTCCTCTTCAACGACAGAACCATCAGGTTTTAGGATGGATACGGGACCCATTTTCATAGAAGACGTTTGGGCTTTTGTGGATGAAGGAAGGGGGAGGGGAATACCACTGGGGAAATACTCGGTCAGCTGAAAGACGCCTCCAAGTAGACCCATCATCGGCTCAACTTGAACGCAGCCATTGTATGGATAGATGTCAGCTCCGATGGTTCCAGTCGATAAAAATGGTTCTTCGTACCCACAAAATACAGCGCCGTGCTCTGTATTCCATTCATCAAAAGGGGAGAGAAGGCTTCCATCCGCACCGTAAATTTGAAGGTCGGGTTCGTAGTCCTCTTCATAAGCTGGATAATGCCAGTCCACCGTTCCATCTCGAGTGATGTGGATATCTTCTTGTCCCTGCGTGATCGACCGCGTGACCGTTTCTAGTGTGAACGCACCATCTGAAGTGGGAATGCTGGACCACAAATCGTAAAATGTGTCTACAGCAAACTCAGAGATTCCTTCCATACGGGCATAGGGGTGACCGTGGGCACTGGTACCCGTCGGGGTGACATCTCCACCACCACCCTGAAAGTGTCCAATGACGATGGGGTGATCAAACCGTTCTTGAAAGGCAAACTCTAAGTGTCCAGGAGCATCGACAGAGAACAGTGGATTGCTCGCACCCAGAGAGGTTCCATGAATCCCGAAGTTGAAAAATATTCCCATAGGATTGTTGTTTGTATCATCGACACGCAGCATCCAAAGTTCTGGATTCTTGTAGTCCCCATCGATATCGTCCCAGAAGCCCAAGTCGTTGTTCTCACCACGTCTATCGGCGTACACCAAATCGTCAGGATCCCAATCGCGAATCATTCCAAAGCCGATTTGTGCTGGTACTTTTGTCTCAAAGGCTTGAATCACAAGTTCGGCTAGAGAAGCTGAGTAACGCTGAAAGATCTCTTCGTTGTATCGATCGCCTCCTAGGTAAAAAGGCACCTGATCGCTGTAGTTGGCGGGTGCGTGGTGCGTGTGACTTGCCGATATGATGACTTTGCCTTCGACGTCGATTCCGGTAGATGATTTTATTTGCCGTTCGACTTCCCGTACCAATTCATCATTGCTGTAGATTGAATCAATTGTGATTAAGATCCACTCTTGATCTCCATTGTCTAGCCAGAGAGCCTCCGCCATAATAGACGTTTGAACACCGGCGGTGGTTGCAAAAGCCATCGAATATTGACTTTCACGGTCATCAACAGTGCCGGCTCCGCCAAGAAAAAAACATCGATTGGAATAGCCACCCATCGGTGTTCCAATAGGGATGTCAATTTTCCCTTCCGCAACACCAGCCTGCGGAGAACCTGATTGTAGTGTCGGTATGACAGGGTCACTCTTGTCCCCATTGCAGGCCAAGAGAGTCATTAACGAGAGCATTGTTGATCCTTCTCAATAACAGTGTGAACTAAATAACAGTGTAGATAAACGGAAGAATCGGAGATGAATCCAAGAAAATGATGAATCCAACCATCAAAATTAGAACGAGGATGATGGGAGTCATCCACCATGCTTTGTTGTGTACGATGAAATCAATGAATTCAGCCAATAAGCCTTTGTTTTCATTTGGGATTTGTGAATCAGACATGGAGAACCTCTAGAGGACATCTAAGTAAAAGAAAGTGTGAGAGTTTGGTATGCCACCTAGACAACGCCGGTCATGCAATCAGTCGTTTGCGATCAGTTGCATTGGTGTTTCAATGGTCTCTCCATTCCATATTATCTGAATGTGGGCGTCTTGCCACACCGGATCCGTGAAATCTGACACATCTACAATTTTAGCCTCGATATCTCGTCGTCTGAGATACGGCTCCAGATGATACCGCCACTCATGGGTGGTTTGGATGTGACATGGGATCTGAGGTCTGCCAAAGATGGCGACTGTCTTATCGGTTGGTAAGTCAAGGAGTTGTTCGCTGATCTTGGATAGATGGCCATCTTGATCACTGGGGGTGCGGATCCAAATTTGTGGACACCCATCATCTGTATTGGCGAAGATCCTTTCCTCATAGGTTTGTTGCAGCTGAGTTTGGTATATGTTCATCGGTTGTAGACCAAACAATCCCAATACAATTGCTACAAGTACGATGGTATTGCGTAATTTAGCGTTGTGAATTTTGGTCCATCCACAAGACCAAAGTATAGGCAGAATGGTGATCCACGGCAGTAACAGTCGAGGGTATTGTTTGGGAACGATCATAAAGATTCCGATCGTTCCAATCCAAACCCAGATGAATGCCGGTAGAGCTCTCCATTGAATGCTTTTACAGAGAATGAACAGTGGGAGCAGTAGTCCTAAAGCATATACAATTGTAAAGGGATAAAACAGCAGTCTCTGTCCGAAGTGTGCATCCAACTTCCCTTCTGCACTTGCCGTTAGATAATTTTCCTGAAGCTCAATCTGTTGGAGGAACCACGGAGCAATTATGGGTAGGCAGAAAAGGATCACAATCCATAGATGCCATCGCTTATTGCTGGTCATGAAAACACTCAAAATCACCCATGGCGCTACAAAAACAATCGTTTGTTTGGTGAGTGCTCCAAGTCCCAGACAGAGACCGGTCAGAATGGACATCCAAATAGATGGTCGGTGTTTCCACTCAAGGGCCAATGCGATACTGAGCGTTGAAAATGCCGTCATCATCGCCTCGAGCATAAAGTGTCTTCCGACGCCCACTAAGAGTGGAATCAACAGTGTCATTGCTCCCGCAATCTTCCAGTTACAGTCTATTCGATAAGCGATCCTCGCACATCCAGCCGCGGTTAGCATCGGCCAAATGAGTAAAGCACCACGCACAATGAGGTCTGATGGTGGCGTCGTCCCAAAAAAATGTGTTGCAATACCCCACCATGCACCCATCAAACCAGCAAATAAAGGAGGGTATTCTCCATAGCTACCTTGCCACATCTCCATAAACCATACAGAGAAATCACCTTGGAGCCACATCTCCTTGAACAGTTCCATAGCTCCGACATGACCTTCTTCATCGCCATCTCGTAGCAATTGATCCGTTGCCATCCACAGTAAATTGATGAGAGACCAACTTACGATGAATATAGGGACTCCTAAACGACGCCAGACCATAAGTATGCAAGGGTACCAAAGGATCCCAGTCCAATGAAGACCTTTTGGTGGGTTGGATTCGGAATACAGGTCGAGCTAGCTACAAAAATGGGTCCAGTGCAGGCGACCAAAGGTAGAAAGTAGTGTGACGGATGGTGATCAATTGTGCCAAGGAGCAGTGCATACCCAGTCATCGTGAGGAAGATTGGCGTAATGTGTTTGTTATAGCCGTTGAATGCAAAAGGAAGACTTAATATCAGCATGCCTCCAGTATACATGGTCCACAATTTGAAGAAATTTGGTATTCTAGACAACAAGTCCAGTGGATTGAAATTACCGTGCCAGTGCTCAGGGAAGGTCTCAAAGTACAAAATGAAGAGTAGATCTTCGGCGTCTCCAGTTAGCATTGCGAATCCAGCAATCAGGATTCCCATCCCGATAGATCCCCAAAGAAGCTGTAGGCTTCGTTTAATATCTGCCGTCTCAGATTTGATCCACCAATGATGAACACATAGAAATATCGTGCTCAAGATGGCACCAGGCCAGCGCAATGCTTGTGAAAGCAGTCCGATCATACCAAATCGAGCGGAGTGACCTTGAACGATGCTGCACCAGACACCGAGTATCGCCGCGGCAAAAAGGGAATCGGGAAAGTTTTGACTGCCTGGCTCGAACATCAACAAGGCATGTACCATCATCAATAGAGCAGGGACACTCCAAGCTATACGCGTGGCGCGAGGAGCAATGACACTGGTCAAGTGTACAGACGACAGTCCAACAAGAAGTAGAACATGTAGGAATAAGCAACTTGCCCCATTCAAATCCGGTGCGACCAAGATGTTGCTCGTCGTCAAAATGGGGGACCATCCAGGGGGTTGATTCCATGTGAATCGACGAGTTGTGAGCATCTCGTTGGCCCACTGCTGATTCTCCACTTGGTTGAGCAACTGGTAATAATGTGTATATCGGAGTTCACCTGTACCATGAAGAGCCCATACAGCATCGGATGACGCCATTAGATACACTGTGTCTCCTTTTACCGAGAGGGGGAGTTGCTCACCAGGCTGTAGGTCAGCCCATATCGATATCGCGGCCACTCCTCGATCCAGGTATCGATCGACTGGACCTTCGTCTAGACGTTCTTCGACAGCGCGTTCAACCTCTGCACGGACACCTTTTGTAGAGATGTAGGACCCAATCGGTCCCCTGATGGCCAACGTAATTCGTCCATTCACTCGTTGATCGGCGATCAGAGTCGGAGACGGAGTCGTTGGCGTCATCGAAAACGCTCCAGCATCCATCCATCCAAAGACTTCTACGTTGTCCCAAAAATTAGCGGGACGAAGTGGGACGAGCTGATGTCTTGGATCATCCGCTCCTTCCAAATACCAGTATCCATCCAGTGGTCTTTGGATGTCTGTACTCTTCCAAGCAACGATTGCGAGCAGGGCCAGTCCAATACTTCCAATTCCCCAACGTTCACGAGGTGCCATTGGATAAATCGGTTGTTTGCTTCCACTCATCCATAGTCCACCGAGCATCCATGCAAAGGATAATCCCCAGACAAGCCACGGTAGGTTGTCAGAGGTGCCGAGTCCGACCTCGCGAAGAACAGCAATGTTGAACCAGGTGATTCCCATTGAGATCCACGCTGAGTCAATCAATAACTGCAATGGTGAGAGGTGTTCTTTGCGATGGATCCAGCAACTCCATCCCCAACCTGTAGACCACAATACGGTTGTTAGACCTACAATTCCCATGATCCACCAATTGGCACCACCGAGTAGGGAGATGGCCATTAGTACATGTAGTCCAATGGGATAGAGCCAGTGTTTGAGGTTCATGGATGCAGTTCCTGTTCAATAATGGAATATCTGTAACATTTTCGGATTCAAGTACCCACTGGGACCATATCCGGTGTGTACACAGGCTCACGAAGATAAATATATAGGCTGCGTGTGGACGTGGATACTAGTTGGGTTAGAGATTGGTCTGTCTGACGGTACATATTTAGTCAACAATAAACGTATCGATATAAATGGAGAAATAATTATGATTTCAATCGGAAGCACAGCACCGGTATGGAACGCAACAGCCTACCAGAATGGTGAAGTTGTGACCTTGTCCAGTGACGATTACAAGGGAACGTGGGTGTTGATGTATTTTTGGCCCTTTGACGGGACAGCCATTTGCCATTCGGAAGTGAGCGGTTTCCAATCCCTAGAGTCAGAGTTTGACGCCTTGGGTGTAGCCCTAGTGGGTGTCAGTTGTGATTCTACTGAATCGCACAAGGAATGGTTTACAGACATCGAGGCCTTTCCCAAAGGGGAGCCTAAACACGCTGCGCTCAGTGATGAATCTCGTCAGATAACCAAAGATTTTGGATTTCATTTTGAGCCTGCGAACTGTTCTGTTCGCGGAACAGTGTTGATTGATCCAAATGGTGTGGTGCAATCGTTTGGGGCTAATTTTTTAAGCGTCGCACGTGATCCGAAGGATGTGTTGATCACGGCAAGAGCATTCACTTCGGGCCAGTCGTGTTCGCTTGAACAACGTGGTTGACCCTATACAATTGGTCTTGGTTTGACAGAATGGTATTCCACATTGGTTTGTACTTATTGGAAGGGTTTGTACTTATTGGAAGGTCTTTGAACTTTTGGCATGGACATTTTTCGGTCCCCGGTCGAATTCATTTCAACAAGCGTCTGAAGATTACTCCGAGTCTTGCTATTAGACTTTTCCGACAACGACACGTTCGATTCCTGCGAGGTCTTTGTGTACGGTGGTAGAGTGCAGTCCAGATTGAGTCATGATCGATTCAACAGACTGAGATTGGTGAATGCCGACTTCAACCGCGACGGCGACGTTGGCCCGTTGCTGAGCCATTGGAATGAGTACATTGTATACATCCAGTCCATTTGACCCACCGTCCAAAGCAATCCGAGGTTCGTGGATACTCACTTCTGGCTCTAGATCAAGGATGTCATTCGATGGAATATAGGGAGGGTTGGATACCACCACATCGATTGAACGGTTGGGCGGGATTGGGTCGAAGAATCGCCCTTTGAGTACGGCGACTCGATCTTGTACACCATGTTTTTCAACATTGGCCTTGGTGCAGGCGATGGAACCGCTGGACATCCGGCGCCACCTGTGCGCCTTGCCCTTTGCGGTGCTGCCGTCCTTCAGCTTCACCGTGACGCCATCATCCGACTGCAATTCAAGAACTTGCTTCCACGGCAGTTCAACTTCTCCGAACAAGGGGGACTTGAAGGTAAGAATGTTGTCGCTTAGCTTCACAATCTCGCCGGTAAGACGATCGCCGTTTTTCAACACCACATTGGCTGCGATAACCGGGCTACTGAACAGGGAAAGTACAACTGCACAGGCGGGCGCAAATTTGAACACAAGGGGGAAATTTTTCACGTTTACTTCTTTTAAGACAGGCATTGTCCCGATGTCTCCTTG
>CALDQI010000745.1:0-3682 GCA_937911635.1 uncultured Pseudomonadota bacterium
TGGGGCTCCATTTCTTTGACTACAATGGAGACAACCACATTCTTGTAATATGTGTTTTTCACCTTTATAATTTGTAGATATTCTACATTTATCATCATATGATTCGAATGGCATTCTCTTCGTATTTTTGTCACAAAGTTATGTAAACTTTATTAGATTTGACACCATTGAAAACTCAGCGGTCATGAGATACACTCCTACATTGGAGAACTCTATGAAAATCATTGAATCCCCTTCTGAAATACAGGCCTTCGCACTGGCAGAAAGAACCAAGGGACATCGGATCGGATTTGTTCCAACAATGGGTGCTCTACATTCTGGACACACCTCGCTGATGACGCTTGCTCGAGAACACTGTGATATCTTAGTCGTATCTATTTTCGTCAATCCATTGCAATTTGCCGCCGGCGAAGACCTAGATACTTACCCACACACACCTGAAGCAGACCATGCAAAGTGTGAGCAACACGGGGTCGACATTGTCTTTCGTCCGAGTCAGATGTATCTTGACGATCACAATACGACTGTTTCCGTTGCGGGTTTAAGCAACGGACTGTGCGGCGCATCACGCCCCACTCACTTTGATGGTGTAACAACAGTCGTTGCCAGACTTTTTGGTTTGGTTCAACCACACATCGCTGTCTTTGGACAAAAGGACTTTCAACAATTGACCATTATTCGTCGTATGGTGGAAGATTTGGCGATTCCGGTAGAGATCATTGGTGCACCGATCATCAGAGAAGAGGACGGTATAGCAATGTCCTCTAGAAATGCATACCTCTCCGAATCTGAAAGAGTTCGCGCGCGAAGTATTTCAAAGGCGCTTCAAACAATTCAAGCCAATGTACTCTCTGGTGAATACGACTCTGCAAAACTCCTTTCAACAATCCAAGATATCTTGGATGTTGACACAATGGACTACATATCTTTCGTAGACCCAAATACACTGGAGTCTGTAGAACACATCAAACAGACAACTCAATTGTGTATCGCAGCATTTTTGGGTACCACACGACTCATTGACAACTGCACTCTACACAGAGAGGACCTCGCATGAATCAAACCGACCTAATATTTATGACCTTGGTTGCACTCCTAGCCTTCAATCAATTTGTCATTCGAACCAAACAATGGGAGCATAGACAATGGCTATTCTGGTTCTTGCAGCTTTCAAGTGTCTTGTATGGTTCATGGGTCATCATTTGGGGCATACCAGGATTCAACGGTGAGCTAAGCATTATCAATTGGCTTGTTGGGCTTCTTTTTTACTATCATGCCGCTAGAAATTACATCCGATTTCAAGCCTTTCAACGAAGACAAAAGAACAATCCGAAATAGCCTCTGCAAACAAGAATTCGTTTCTAGTTGTCCCCCATTCAATTCTCGGATAGAGGTGGACAACTTCATGACATTGAAGTGACATCTATACAATCTGATTTATAAACATTGGGAGGACACATGTCTGATATCGTCTTTTTGTCCGGAAAAAGAACCCCTTTTGGTACTTTTTTGGGCTCTCTATCTTCCGTATCTGCACTTGACTTGGGTGTAGTCGCCAGTACTGCTGCCATTGAGCAAGCAGGTATTGCCGCCACAGACATTGACCACGTCATCTTTGGAAACGTCCTTCAAACCAGTGGCGACGCGATTTATGGTGCCAGACACATCGGATTGAAAGCCGGTACCAAAATTGAAACCCCTGCTGTAACCGTCAATCGACTTTGTGGTTCAGGCTTTGAATCTTTAATCCAAGCCGCTCAGCGATTGAAACTCGGTGAAGCGACAATGATACTCGCGGGTGGAACAGAAAACATGTCTCAGGCTCCCCACGTCGTTCGAGGGTCTCGAAATGGATTCAAACTCGGCCACGCACAGTTTACCGATGCTCTTCGTGAATGTCTCTACGATCCGTACGCAGGATGTGAGATGGCCATCACCGCTGAGAACTTGGGCGAAAAGTATGGTATTAGCCGTGAAGACGCTGATGCATACGGGTTGCGTTCTCAACTGGCTTGGAAAAGCGCCTTTGACAATGGATACTACAACAACGAAATTACTCCCGTAACCATCAAAGGACGACGTGGCGATACCGTTGTAGAGATTGATGAACACCCACAGTTGTCTCCAATCGGCAATCCCAAAAACCGTGGTCGTTTTGAAAACGATGCCGCAGGTTCAATGGCGAAACTGCGACCTGTATTCAAAAAGGATGGTACGGTAACCGCTGCAAACGCCTCTGGTATCAACGACGGTGCTGGAGCTATGATCATGACCACAGCCGACATCGCTTCGGCACGTGACTTGACCCCTATCGGTCGCGTGGTTGGATATGGCACAGCTGGTGTTGAACCAACTCTGATGGGTATCGGTCCAGTAGAAGCCATTCGCAACGCCTTAAAACATGCCAACATGTCTCTGGGAGAGATGGACCTCGTTGAAATAAATGAAGCCTTCTCTACTCAATACATTGCCTGTGAACGTGAATTGGGGCTCGATCGAAGCATTACCAACGTCAACTCTGGTGGTGTTGCCATCGGTCACCCATTGGCAGCCACTGGAACTCGAATCATGACGCACTTACTGTATGAATTGAAGCGCCGTGGTAAAAAGTACGGTGTTGGTTCAGCCTGTATTGGTGGTGGACAAGGTATTGCCATTGTAGTTGAAGCATTCTAAACATTCTTCGATACTTCTAAAAATGTGTCTCCGGGCACATTTTTTTGTTTTTTGTCTAGATAAACAGCATTTCCATACACATGAATCAACAAAATGAATACACATCTGCTAGAGTAACATCCACACATTGTACCTACGGAGAACATCATGAGCAATAATCCAGTCACTTCAATCGTTGTCACACTATCTATTGGCGCCGCTATCGTCTTCGGCATGGGATCTTTTGAGGTGGTCTCTGAAGGTCATGTAGGAATCAAAAAGATGTTTGGGAGAGCCGATGCTCAGCTTGACCCTGGACTCAACTTTAAGCTACCTTTTATACAAAGCATCGAAGAAGTAGAGGTTCGTCAACGACGCAATGTTGAAGAGCTGTCTGGAGCAACATCAGAACAACTCCCCCTTCGTGCAACAGTGTCTATCAACTGGACTGCAAATAAAGAAAGCGCCCTCGAACTATACGTCAAATTTGGTGGCATCCCACAATTCGAAGAGCGAATCCTCGACCCGAAACTACGCTCAGTATCTAAGGCTGCCATCGCCAAATTTTCAGCAGAAGACCTCATTAAAAATCGAAACTTGGCCGTGAATGAGATTCAAACGATGATGGTGGAAGCCTTATCCGATTTCCCCATCGTGATTGACTCTCCACAAATTGAAAACATTGATCTGCCTCCAAGATATCTGGAAGCCGTAGAAGCCAAAATGACTGCTTATGAAGCAGCCAAACGAGCAGAGTTTGAACTGACCAAGCAAAAGACTGAAGCCCAAAAGGCTGTCAACACCGCAGAGGCAGAGCGTGATGCTGAAAAGGCCCGAGCAGATGGTCTCGCCTACAAGCGTTTGAAAGAAGCCGAAGCAGAAGCCAAAGCCAAAGACCATGCAGCGGAGCTGCTTGACATAGAATCAAGAAGGTCTGTCTCGACTTCACCTCAACTGATTTGTTCTTCAGAGGAGTATCAAAAATTTTCCGATGACTTTCCTTACATCCCAACCTCAGACCAGCAAA
>CALDQI010000746.1:0-2326 GCA_937911635.1 uncultured Pseudomonadota bacterium
TTTCCATTTTTGAATGAATCGACGTTTTCGATATTGATCAAATCGAATCGCTTCTGGATAAATACGAAACCCAAGAAATGGGACACCTGTAAAAACAGGCTGTAAACGTGTAGATGAATGTTTGATCTCCAATTTTAGTCGCCTGGGCAACCACAATGTCAGTTCCCCCAGAACTTCTTCAAGGTGATGTTTGTCATTGGAAAACAGCAACACATCGTCCATATAACGAACAAAACCCTTTACACCCAGGCGTTCTACACAATAGTGATCCAACACATCCAAATAGAAATTGGCAAAATGCTGGGAAGTAAGATTGCCAATCGGAAGACCCTTTCCATATACACCACCATGCCGAACAATGCGTTCAGTTAACCACAAAGTCAGATCACAGCCGATCCTAGATTTGACACGCTCCATCAACGCACTGTGATCAATGCTTTCAAAACAGTGTCGAACATCAATTTTCAAAAAGAAACCCTCTTTAAATTTACGGGTAAAACGTTGAGCCTGTTGGACTGCACGGTGATTGCCTTTCCCCTTTTGGCAAGCAAAAGAATGCGCCAAATAGGAACGCTCAAAATAAGGGGTCAAACTTTTACACAAGGAATGATGCACAACTCTATCCGCAAAATCAGCCGCCTGAATCCGTCTGGGTTTTGGATCAAGCAACATAAACTCCGTGTACGCTTGTGGCTGGTAGGTTTGCATTAACAATCGTTTACGGATTTCAAGAATGTTGCTCTCCAGTTCAGACCAGAAACTCAAGAGCGAACGGTTAAGCCTAACCCCCCTCCTTGCCAATCGAGCAGACATACGCAACTGCTCAAACGAGCAAACGTCCGAATATAGATTCAGTTCCGGCTTTGTCATCATTGAACCGATTTGAGCCAAGAATGCATTTGAAAACCAATACCATCTATAGACTCGATAAACTGCTCCAACAATCCCAAAGAAAGATATCTTCTGTCACAAGAGATACGAAGTAGCAAACGCAACTGAGCCAACTGTATATTGAGTGCATTCAAGTGCTCTGTTTGAAGTGTCGTTTCCGTATATTGGGCTTGTACAATCGTTTGCGTGATATCCAGCACCAAACTATCGATGCGATTGGCAAAGTTGAATCGAGCCACTTTTGGAAAGTTTTGAGTGGTATCCAAAATGCGATGCAGGACACTTTCCCATTCTACAAGAACCCTCAATTCTCTACTCATGCCCTGAATCCTCTTGTGGTGTGTGACTGTCATCAGACTGTCGGTCACCGACGGGACTCTTATCGGCAACCGACAGTCTACTGACAGTACCTTGAATCTCACTTTTTGATGATGGTTGCTGTGGTTGATCCTGCACAATAGAGTGTTGACTCAACAATGCCAAGAGTTCGTTGCCATAAGTAGTCGATTTGTATTTTCCAATGCCGATAATTTTGGTGAGTTCATTGATGGATGTTGGATTCAAATTCACAATCTCTTCAAGTTGACGATTGGTAAAGACATTGCTGGCAGGATGTCCAATTTGACGAGCCGTTTCGTTCCTCCACAGTCTCAGCGCTTCAAAAGCCTGTTGATTAAACAGGGTTACAGTGCCAGAATCCACTTCTTTTCTCCCTATATTTCGATAGGTTTTTCGAACTTTACGAGACTTTTGTAAAGCACTCAGACGATATTGATTTCGATAGGTCACGATCACAGACCAAATGGGTTCTTCTTGAAAGTAGAAGAACTGCGTTTTCATTGAAACGACATCGTGTTCACTGGCAAATTGCACAAGAACAGAATCGTCATATTGCATACTCTCTAAGTCCATGTGTAGATTGAATACTTTGACCAACATTAAATGCCTCCTTGGAAAATTCGATTGTTTCTCCCGCTCACTACCGTTCGCTACACCACCACGCTTCGCGGTATGCCAAACCTTGAACGACCACTGCCTGCTGTCTTGCTGGTGAGTCTCGGACAAGTCCGACTCCCTTGCAAGCCCACTGTCAGCCGGTCTGTACCCGCCCGCCCCTTAAATTTGTCTGGTTAACACATCAGTTCGGCACATCCTTGACATTCGAGAGATCAAACAAATCTTATTACGAACATACATAGACAATCGAACAACCAACCCACAACAACAGAGCCGCACCCAAGTTACCCACAAGTCCCCAACACCCAAGTCACACTAAAACACACCACCGCGTTTCAAAGTTGAGAGTGGATGATGGATTCACAGGATGACACAGGGGCTGAGAGCGAGGGATACTCCTGTATCCGAGCGAGCAGAAACGAAGTCAACCGAAGAAGACAGCACCGCACATCAACTTTTAGTATAGGTTTGTGCGCCA
>CALDQI010000747.1:0-1659 GCA_937911635.1 uncultured Pseudomonadota bacterium
GATTGAAGCTGGAGTGTGCGGGCGACTCGTCGAACTTCTGATGCACCCTTCGCCCAGCGTGCAAACGCCAGCCCTTCGCACCGTGGGAAACATCGTCACGGGAGACGATATGCAGACGCAAGTCATTCTCAATGCTTCTGCGCTCCATTGCCTCTTGTCGTTGGCCAGTGTTCGGATCGATAGCCGTACGTGGCTTCAACGCTTTTGCTGGCGTAGCGACCTGGCGTGCATCTGCAAAGGGGTTGTCTGCCTCAGTCAAGAGTGGGCTAACGATGCCGTACAACTCTTGGGCGAATCGGATTGCCACCCTACGATTTGTCGAAGACATCCCACTCAAACCGTCTCATCCGAGCTATGCTGCCCTCTTAGCCGTAGAGGAAGGGCTTAGTGCCCTTGTAGAGAAGCCGATGCTGATTTGTTGGGGCGAACAAGATTTTTGTTTTACCCCAAATTTCCGAAAGGAATGGCAACGCCGGTTCCCGGAGGCTGAGGTTCACGCGTGGGATGATGTTGGTCATTACGTCATCGAAGATGTTCCAGAGAGACTGGTGGAAACGATGACTACGTGGTTGCAAGACTGAAAGAGGCTTCCGATGAAATCCGTCAACAACATTGCCGAATGGGTCACCGTACAAGCCAATGAGCGCCCTCATCAGCGAGCATTGATTTTTCCAGAAGGGCGCGATAAATCAGGTCGCCGGATGTACACCCAGCTGACATTTTCGCAGACTGAGTCGATGATCAATCGAATGGCCCGTGGTTTTCAAGATGTTGGCGTGAAAAAAGGTGAGCGGGTTTGCGTATTCATTACCCCTTGCTTGGAGTTCATGCCCATCGTATTTGCTCTATACAGAGTCGGTGCAATCGTTGTGTTGATCGATCCCGGCATGGGGAGAGACGGATTGCTCTCTTGCGTAGAACGGATTGCACCAACGGTGATGGTCGGTGTACCCAAGGCTATGATTGCCACGGTTCTCTTTGCGAAGAAGTTCCGTTCATTAAGACTCAAGATTACTCACGGTGGCGGAACGTGGTTGTGGGGCGGCAAGAACCTCAAGGATGTGATGTCAGATGATGACGATCCGGTTGAATCAACGACCACCTTGGACGATGAAGCCAGCATCCTATTTACCTCTGGATCAACCGGACCGGCAAAAGGGGTCCGATACACACATCGCATCTTTGATGCACAGACTCGTGCCATCAAAGAGATGTATGGAATCGAAGCCGGAGAGATAGATTTGCCATGCTTTCCTTTGTTTGGACTCTTTACCCTAGCGCAGGGCATGACCGTAGTGATTCCCGACATGGATCCGACAAAGCCTGCTGACGCTGATCCGAAGTTGCTATTGGAAGCCATTCGAGACCAAGGATGTACCAATGCGTTTGCCTCACCGGCACTTTGGAAAAATATGGTGAGATGGTGCATTGAAAATAATGAGCCCCTCCCAACGTTACGACGAGTACTCTCGGCAGGCGCACCAATTCCTCCGCAGTTGCATCGCGATTTTCAACGATTGCTTCAACCAGGTGTAGAGGTGCATACTCCATATGGAGCGACAGAATCTTTGCCCGTAGCGACGATTGGTTCAACGATGGTTTTAGAGGAGACGGCTGATAAAACTGACAAAGGTCTTGGAACTTGTGTGGGGACAATCG
>CALDQI010000748.1:0-2173 GCA_937911635.1 uncultured Pseudomonadota bacterium
TCCGTGTCATGTAAATATTTTTTTCCTAAATTTTGTGCCGGCCTCTCTTGCCACAATCACACTACGACAATTGGACAGGACTTGACATCCTAACATCCTTTCCAAATGGATGGACCGTCGGACTCCCCCAGGCAATCAAACAGTAATGATCACGAGTGGGTACGAGAGTACTGAGCGTTGTGGATCTAGTATCAGTGGTAATGTCCCCTTGCGCTTCCAGTTCCGCCTCGCTCCAAAGTTCCCACTGTTCAAGTCCCATCCATTCTGCATGGTTGACCGAGAGGGTCAGCATGGTTTGTCGCGGGTCGTCAATTAGATGCGAGAGGCTGAGTCTGGGTCCATTGCCTGTGCTGTACTCTCGATCTCGTAGCGCTCGTTCAGGTGTGGATTCGGTGAGAGCACCATCAAACCAAGTCCACGGTCCCAGTGGCAGACTCTGTCTGAAGTCACATTGGGTTCGAAGGGTGTCGATGGTTGGAGCGGGGAGCCAAATGAAGTCGGGGTCGTCCCAGAGCGTATCGGCAAGCGAGGTGTAGAGGTCATTGTCCACCGCTGAGAACCGTTCTCGGTTTGTCGCTTGGGCGATGATGTCTTCGATGGGGATTTTGTAGATATCCAATGCGCCAAAAGCCTGTGTGCTCTTGGGTGTCCATGGCCATGAGAGTACCGAACTGTCGGATAGCAGTCCGAGTTGAGTATTGCCGAGAGGAAGTCTAGAATCCCACCACCAATCTTCATCGAGAGGTGGAATGACGTCTTGTCCGGCAAAGAGGGTGTGGGTGGCGCCCAGTCCTTGACTCTCCCAGAAGAGTCTGTCGAAGTTTCTAGACGTCGTATTGGGTGGAGTATCGGTTCGAATGTGTAATGTGGCTCCAGCGTGCTCAAAAGCCTCTGTGACATCCAGATTGAGGCGTGGATTTGTGGTCAGGTATTCGCTGGTCCAAGTCTCGAGGATAATGGGTTCTCGGTGAAGACCACTCCAGATGATTGGGGGCGTGTTTGTTTCCATTAGGGGATGAATGAGTCCAGTGACAGGGATGTACACGCTTGTAGAGTCGTAGACTAGGACACCGTCAACATCGGATGCATCATTGGAGAGTCGTATACCAATCGAACCACAATCTTCCAGTTCAATTGGTTCTTCCAGAGCCGCAGTGGAGGTGAGTGCACTCGATGCACATCCTTCTGCACCCACTTGGATGCTGGTCGCGTCATTGGGGAGTGCTATGGTTTCTCTACCTTCAACCCAAATACGCCCAATCCAGGTGTCGTCCGTGAAGTGGTCTAGCCACTGGGCTTCGTTGGGTACAATGCCTTCACTGATGCTGAGTTCAGAAGCGTCTTCAGTCACTGTTTCAAAGAATTGGATGCTGCTTAGCCCTTCGAATGTAATGTCTCCACCCAAGTCCGTCATCGTCTCGGCATCAAACTGGCTGATTCCGGTCCATCGTGGGTGAGTGCGATTGGGATGAATCTGGCGTCCGTAGACTTCTGCATCAATTTGTGGTCTCCACAACCAGTCGGTGTCGCCATCGAAGAATAGTGTGGGGTTGTCCGGTTCGAGCCACACTTCAATCGTGTCACCCTCAGAGTAAGTGAGGGTAAGTCCTGTCCGTTCTGGTTCGGAAAAGGGTTGGAGCTGCCGAATCGATAAGATCTCACCATCCTGTGTTGGGAGTGCCTCTAAGAGTCCATCTCCCAGTGTGATGGGGCGATTGTCTTCATCGACATTTTCTCGATCTATTAGGGCGATATCAATGATTCCACCACCGGTGCCTTCCAATCGACTCAGTGATGTACCCACATCTCGAACCACCACTTTGAGTCGATTGTTTTCGAGGAGCCAGTCCCCTCTATCCCCATGTCCGCCATCGATTTCATCGTCTCCACAGAAGAGTACACGTGCGCGTACTTCGTCAGTTTCGAGGACTCTGGGGTCACAAACCGGCTCGTCCAATTGACTGGACACTGGATAGGAACAGGCCCCAACCAGTGTCCAGCTGTGTATCCACAGGTAGTGCGGAATTAGTCTTCGAATGTGATGCTCATAAAGTCTGTGCGGATCTTCTTTGACCAGCTGGGGGGAATATTTCCAGTTTGAACGATGAAGTCACGTGCTTCAGCTGCTTTCATCGGAGGTCTGATGCGTCCCAATTCTGGCTCTGCTTTGGCG
>CALDQI010000749.1:0-4874 GCA_937911635.1 uncultured Pseudomonadota bacterium
TAACACGAATATAAGAACCTATACCATCGCGATTGCTTTGAGTCCCCACAAGATCTAGCTGCAACCAATTTCCAGGGGTGCCTGTGGATAACAGCACATTTGGAACCCCGGGTTGCTGAGACAACGGAGAAGACTGCGATGGATTGAAAGTTCGATTTGCATAGACGATATCTGGAAAGCCATCGTTGTTGAGATCTCCAACAGCGATACCCCTGCCATCCGGATACGACCCGTCTTCTTGTACATTTCCAACAGTCCATTTCCACGTGACATCTTCAAAGCCTTGCCCTCTACGGTTTCGAAGAACCGTCCCAGGACCCGCACCTGCCGACTCATCTCCGACAATTCGAAGTGGTGCAGCACAATTGTTCGCATTAAAGACCACATCCTGCCATCCATCAGAATCAATATCCAGTGTCGTCGTTCCCCAAGCCCATCCAAATCGCTCCAAGCCTTCTGGATCAACCCAGCCAGGATAGGTCAGCCCATCGATGGTTGGCATCCCGTCAAAGACATCTCCCGGAAGCAAATGCTCGGCGATCAGTTCGGTATCGGTATGGTCAAAATAGCCCCGTTGATTGTCAAATATAGTATGAAATGGTCTAACATTTCTAGACAACCATCCTAGAGCAGCATCATCCTCAAACGGCTCGGGGATATTGTCATAATCATTAATGAGCGGAGACAGACCTTGATTGGTACTGTACAAATCAATATCTCCATCCCCATCAAAGTCGGCAAGTGCCAGCCCCATCCAGAGTCCTTGCACTTGAGTACTCCATTCGGGTCTCAACTGAAAGAAATTGGGTTCTTCTTGAATGTAAACGCCCAAGGGTCCACCACCAAACCCAGATATTTTATCGAGCATTCCATCAAAGTTGACATCCATATAGGCTGACGTGAACGTTGCAAACTGAAATTCAAACTCATCTGGGTTGAGTACATCTCCGACTGGAGTAGATTCCAACACGACCGATTGATCAAATCCACCACTCTGATCGGAGAGTAAAATCACATCTACACCCTCACGAGTTTCCTTTCGATAAATCCAGGGATACACCTGATCCAAATCGAGTCCGTTGGACACAGATATATCCAACCACCCATCCCCATTGGTATCTACCAACTCGATACTAACAGGACAAATCCCCAGATCTGCAGCCTGCTCCTTGAAAGTCAATGTCTCAACAGTAAAAACCCCATCATTGTTCCACGCAATCTGCACACCGCCATCTCGCATCGCAGTACCGTCTTCTTGTAATGTACCGAGAGTGCAGTCTTGGGCAATGACCAAATCGGGGTCTCCATCGTTGTCTAAATCTGCAGAAGCGACGCCGCCATGCTGATCTCTGGAGGCCAAACCGACGTCTACTGCAACATCAAGAAACTGACCATTGCCTTGATTTTGATACAGCGCATCGGCCTGACTCAAACCATTTGTAAAGAAAATATCGAGCCAACCGTCAGAATCAAAGTCGAGTAGCGCAACGCCTGCCCACCCAGAATTACCATGCTCGAACCCAGGGATTAACTCTCCATTGGTGTACGAAACGTCTGTGAATTCAATTTCTGGCTGGCATGCGAGTAGAAGTAGGGCTATCATATTGTAATTTTACCTGCTGAGTTTCGATGCGTCAATCCCAATCCTACGCAATGCGCTGCACATCTATAGTTCCCCTTCTCTATTTTGTTTTTTTACTGCTCGGGTGTGGAGGCCTCGAAGAAGCCTCTCCAAAGGAAGACCGACTCAGCGAATTTGAACATCCCAAAGACCTGATCGCTGGACTCCGTAAAAATCCAGCGCGCACATTAAAGGATCTACACACAACCCCAAATAGTCTTGCAAAAGATTCTCTCATCATAGAGACGGTCGAACAATTTCCGCATCGAAGCAAACCTTTGTGTTCCATTTTATCAACAGAGATCACAATCGAACGGTGTGTCCGACTGACAGAAAGACCACACCTGTGGAAGAAACAGCCTCATCAATTTGACAAGAGTACCCATCCCTCTGCTCTGGATCGCAATTGCACCATAGACCCACACCCCAACACTTGCTGGACTGCACAAGCTCTTCTAGATTCAAAGCAGGATTGGATGCTTGCGGAAGATGCTTGCCGGCAAATAGAAGATGACGTTTGGAAAGCAGAATGTTTCTTTACTCTTGCAGAGTCGATAAAGGTAGACCAAGACACACTACAAAAGGCACTTCAGACCTGTTCTTACAGCGATCAGTTTCAAAAGTCCTGCTGGTTACACATCATTGTTCAGCTGGCTCAACAGAGTTCTACAGAACTGCAGGAGGTCTCATGGTTGGACAGAACACACTCCATATTGCACACTTCAATGGTTCCAAACGAAATGAAGTCGGACCTCTGGCAGCACTTCTTAGCAAAAGGTGTTGCAACCGCCGTTGAAAAGGGCATCTCACGGAGTAACACTACGCCCATCCCACTCATCGGACATTGGCAAAATCAATATGCGGTGGAAGCCTTGAGGCAATGTGACTTCCCAATACAAGGCATCCCTGAATGGATACAAATCGCGAGAGAATCTTCATCCACTTGCTCGAAGCTAACCGAACCCAGAGGGATGGATCTTGAAAGTGATTTATGGGTTTCACAGCCTCTCCCAAAGGACTGTGAAGTCATCTCTTTTTTGGGGCAGTCACATCGCATCCATTGCCCTAAAGACGAGGGCTTCAATTGGCACATGGCGCTTCTAGAGGCTTCCGTCAGGCTTCGTCCAAACAATTCCATCTTTGTACAAGAATCTCTACAGTCATCGAACGCCACCATTCAGAAGAGAGCAGAACATCTCCACGTGCTAAACTGGCAAGAGAAACCCGACCAACGAAAATAAATCTTTTTGTTGCTGAGTATTGCTTTGGTATTGTGGTAACATCCTGTACATTCATGCCACATTGAGTTCTATCGATAATCTACATTATGGAAGATTCTGTGCAGACAATTCATTACAGTGTGAACAAAAAATCAATCCCATATCAATGGAGAACACATGTTGAACATATTGTTATTAATCGCAAATGCTTGGGCTGGAGAATGGCAGAGTCTCGGTGTCACAAACGATGTGACAGTCTATCGTAAACAAGAAGAAGGAACAGGACTGTACGCATTCAAAGGTGAGGCAACATCTGATCTCCCGATTGGACAACTGATGGGGATCTTACGCGATGAAACCGTTGCTAAGGAGTGGGTCAACATGATGATGTTTGGTACAGTAGTCGAAACCTACTCGGAAAACCACATGCTTTTGCATCAAGGGTATGATTTACCCTGGCCCCTTTCCGATCGAGATTATGTCTTTGACAAAAAAGTCGTCTATGATTCCAAAACAAAAACGGCGACGGTTCAATTGGCTTCTGTCGAGAGTTCAAAAGTCCCAGTGAGCAGTGATTTTGTCCGAGCACGTGGTGAGCGTACCTTCTGGCAGTTTTCTGTGGCGGACGACGGTAAAACCAACATCACTGTAGAGGTTCTGACAGATCCTGAAGGTGCTTTGCCAGATTGGGCCGTCAACAGCATTCAAGCCGACTGGCCTCATAAGAGCATCAACAATTTGATCAATCGAGCGTCCAAAGGGGATATCCCACACGATAAAAATACAGCAGGATGGCAGTGAAATTTCACTCCGCGTCAAAATGCACAACATAGATTCATCGCTTCAAGTATAGTGGACAGAACCTCGAAACTTGAGAATCTATCGTGTCTGAAACATCTTCTATGGCGGTTGACGACCCATTTAGCGTTACTCCTCCTGAACCACTCTGGAAAACGTTGCCAGTATTCCTATTTTTCCTCCCAATCACCACTGTATTTCTTGGATTGGGTTTACTAACTGGTTTGCTATTCATCCCACTTTTCCCCTACATTCCACTGTGGATGAAAGATTGGTCTGCTAGCTTTTGCAACAAATGTTTGTTGATCAGTATTCGGATGAAAGTCACCACCATTATTGATGATCCCAAGGCCCTAGATGCCAAACTGTTTCTTCCAACCCATACATGTCTCTTCGAGAGTCTAGTATTGCTTGCGCGACTCGGTCACTTTCGACCAGTGACGGCAGAATTCACAAAAAGCATTCCCGTATTCAATAAATTTGTTCATTGCTTGGATCCACTGTACGTTGTACGGGGCAAAAATGCCAAAGGTGGCTTGGTAGAACAACTGACGCAAAGTCTGAACGAAGGAAAATATCGACATGTTGTTTTTCCAGAAGGAACCTATTCGAACGGAAAACACGTTCTAAAGTTTAAATCTGGCGCGTTTGTTGCAGGGCATCCGGTAGCACCAATTGCATTTACCTATCCAGAATATACTCCCTTTTGGAACCGTGAAGAATCCACGTTCGGGGTTCAAATCTATCGTATCCTCGGACGACTGTATACACCGATTACGATTCATTTCCTGCCGTTGTATACACCTTCCGAAGAAGAACAGAAGGACCCGAAGTTGTTTGCGGAAAACGTACGAGTTCTCATTGGACAAGCCACCGGTCGCAGTCTCTCACAATATGAAGTCAAAGACTCTCCGAATTACCGTGTTGATGTCAAAAAGAAACAACGTACATGACACCCTAAAACAAAGACTTCTATGACTGACCCTCATCATTTTTACACGTCAAGATTGCGAATCGAAGCCTTAAGTCTACGCCACGCATCCATCGTTTTCCCTGCCCAGTTGGATCCATTGATCTATCAATTTATTCCAGATGACCCCTTATCATTAGAAGAATTGACTCGGCGGTATTCCTTCCTCGAAGGTGCTAAAAGTCCTGACGGTAGACAATACTGGCTGAATTGGGGCGTGTTTGTTCGGAAGAGTCATGCCGTCATTGGAACATTTCAGGCTACA
>CALDQI010000750.1:0-1557 GCA_937911635.1 uncultured Pseudomonadota bacterium
CTACACTGTAGATGTATGTCTTTGATTCACTCTTTTGATACTCCGTGTGTAGAACGGGTTCCCACATTGGGTGGATCTCGACGGTCCAATGAACTTCAGTTTCCATAATGTATTCAACTACGGTACGCTCATCTGAGAATGAAGTGGGTGGTCTAGTCGTTAAGATGGAGCTGCGATAACTGTGCACGGGTTGATTCCATTTTTCGTACCCCTTGTCGACATCCATATTGAATCCTTCCTCCATTAGACCGATTCGATTGGACAAAATAAGATGGAACGTTCCGGGATTGGTGTCATAGCATCCTGGGTCCATGATATCACCAGAAGTGCACAGTGTACCGATGGTGTATGTGGTAGTACTCCAATCGTGTCCAACGAAACTAGAGCGCACAACGTCCCCTTCAAAGTAGGTGAGCAATGCTTTTACATCTGATGACCCGAATGGTATTTCCAATCCATCAGGATTGTACACAGTAATTGGGGAAGGCTCTTCGTGTCGATTCGCAGCAGTAGCCCATCCATGACAATACCCAGCCCAAGAGGGTTCATCATCACCACCTTCAGCGAGAACTCTATGAGTGAGTGCATAATCATAATTGCCAACGTAGAGGTCATATTTTTCAGTTGGGGACAACAGAGCGATATCCTCTGGTGAGGCATGCTCCAACTCATCTTTGGTCAGTACAGTATAATCAAACTGTTCTTCCGTTTGCCATCTGTATGCCATACCGCCTTTATTTTTGGCCCAGTAATCACCAGACCATGGGGTTTTACTGAGGCGCCCAGCAAGTGGAAGTTCGGTGAACGTATATTCATAGTCTTCTTCAAATCGAGCAGCATCATTGTACCAGTCCATCGCACTATCAATAGAGGTATCAGAATACCGAGTTGCAGACTCGACATCTCCTTCAAAGGTGTCAGGAAGGGTGTACTCGGGGGAATTGTTGTCAGGATGAATGGGGGAACAGGCGATGAAGCCTATGGTGAGTAGGGTGTACATAATTTCTCCTTTATGTAACAACCACTATATATAAGTAATATTACTGTCATTGTTTCAACTGAGTGACAAAATTTGCTTGTTGAAAAAACTATGTTTGATACACTTCAACTTAAGTTTAGAGGAGACGAGATGCTTGTTTTGTTGCAGTTATTTGCTTGCTTACATGGTTCACCCCTTAAAACGGCTGAAACCTTCGAAGAATGCCCGACTCGAGCATCTGTAGTGGGTACATTACAGCCAACTTTTTTAGAATTGACCAAAACGATTGATACTAGTGCGCAAACGGGTGTGATGTTGCTTGAAGAGGGGTTTGAAGCTCTGCTGCTGCGAGGCTGGATGATCGAACAGGCACAGCAAACAATCGACGTTCAATATTTTATTTTCTCAGCAGACAACGTTGGATTGCTCAGCACCGCTGAACTTCTTGAGGCTGCGAATCGTGGTGTTCGAGTTCGTCTCATCGTCGACGATGTGTTGGCTCATGGAGACGAACTGTTGCTCAGAGATCTTAATTTCCATCCAAATCTTGAGGTGAAGGTGTATAATCCAACCATCAA
>CALDQI010000751.1:0-2593 GCA_937911635.1 uncultured Pseudomonadota bacterium
TGGTGGTGGAGGTGGTGGTGATGAAGATTGTCCGTTTCCCACGACGTTATCCGCTGGAGATTACGTTTGGTTCGAATCCAATGCGAATATCGTGACCTTAGAAAAGGTGTACGAACCCGCCAGCAATACTACGTATTACACCGGTGTGAATCTGACGATGGATGATTATGTTCCCAATCAGTTTTACGATCTTCACACTCAGGGAGACCCAAACGGTATCGGGGAGTACATTTTGAATGGTGTCCAGCCAACGGTTCCGGCAGATTGGCAGTGGATATCACCAGAATTGTGCGGACTTGTGCATGACAAGACTACTGATTTTAACATGCAGTGGACCCCTGCGATGACCTATCCAGATGCCATTTTCTCAATTAGTGTTCGAGGAACCATTGAAGAGCTGAATAAAGGTGGGTTTGCTGGTGTACTTCCATGGGATGACGGTTCTCACGCACTCACCGGTGTGGAACTTTCACAGTTAAAGTCTGAACCTGTAGGCTTTTCGGCACTCAGTTATATTGAAGGTCCATTGTTTGGGTTTCCTGAGAGTATTTATCAGGAGAACCAGTCGGATTCGGTCATCTCACTGTCTACACAGTTTGTTCTGGAGTAATCATGATTGCTTTGATGATAATGTCGATCTTTGGTTGTAGTTCTGACCAGGAGATCAAAGCCTTACGATGGGATGATGTGGCTTTGGTCAGTGGTGATTTTGATCACATGGGTGCTTCGCTGGTTCGAATGGGGGTCGATTATACAGAGTTTGAAGGCTTCATTTCTCAGGCTGTGTACAACCCTGAAATTAATTCAGACTCTTTTCAGCTTACCGTCGAGTATTTACTGGAGGGGGAGACGGACTCCGGTGGTTTGGTAATGAGCGAGTATGACGTGCTCTTTATCAACTCAGGAACACGTGGATTGGGCGATTTAGAGTACAACAGTATGGACGAAGACAACGCCTTTGTCTCGAACCCTCAGATTGCTGAGAATCTATATTCATTTACTTCTAGGGGGAAGTCCTTGGTTCTTTCAGATTGGGCGGGAGATTTGGTTGAGTCTGCTTGGCCTGATGCAATTCAGTTTGCTCGTGAGTCCAGTTGCGACGATCCTGAAGGGTGTTGGGATGTGGGACAGTCTGGAGTGTCAACCAGTGTTGTGGCTCGGGTAACAGACGATCTGTTGCAGCAACAACTCGGGACGGATGCCGTAACATTGCAGTTTGACTTTACGTATTGGACAGTCATGGAATCAGTTGCCGATGATGTGGATGTGTACCTACGGGGAGATGTTGAGTATCGATTGTCTGATTCTGAGGGGTATGCAACCTTGGAAGATGTGCCCCTGTTGGTTGGATTTAATGTTGGTGGAGGGCGCGTAATATTCTCGTCGTTCCATTGGCACAGTCAAAATGCAGATGTGGCAGATACAATTATGCTTCGTGTCGCTGAAGGATTGACCCCTGCATTATAACGGTCAATGTGTCGGGGATTGGATGACCTTATATACAGTTTTAGATTTTGGAGAGAACCTATGTTGTGGATGTTGATGGCACTTGGATGCTCTGAGTATTCCTATACCAGTAAGTATCAAAAGGATGTATTTCAGCAGGTCCGCCGCAATACCGTAGATGTGTTGTTGGTGGTGGATGATTCTTGTTCGATGGCAGAAGAACAAAACAAGCTGGCAGACAACTTTCAATCTTTCATTTCGGCTTTCAATGGTGTCGATGTAGATTGGCAGATTGCTGTTACGACAACCGATACCTACCGCACTGATATTCCCGGGCGATTTCGCGGCGGCGAAGATGAAGTGGTTTTGGTGAATTCTGAAGGTCGTACGATTGACGCGGTCCGTTGGGATCGTGAGTGGCCTTTTCAAGAAGGCGTGGCTATGCAACTGTCCTTGGATAAGTTTGCCACGACGTCGAACACCAGTATTATGAATTGGTGTGCCGCCAGTACTGAATATACAGCCGACAATTTTGGTTCGCCCGATGGGGAAAATCATCTGTGTACCAACAATACACCGCCGCCACCATCCTTCAATGATACAGCATCCGATACGGGCGATACCGGTTTACTAGATACTGGTTCAGAGCCATCTGTAGAACCCTCAGATGAACCAGGCGAGCCCATAGATGCCGTTGTGCCAAATGTTGGGGATATTATCTTTACAGAAATCATGTTGGATACGAAAGGCATTGTAGATTCTGTAGGTGAATGGATTGAATTAACCAACTTGACAGATGAGCGATTGAATTTGACGGGGTTTGCAATCCAAGACGATGGTCGGAATTTCTTTCAGTTACCCGATGGAACCACAGTCGAAGCGAATGATCGATTGATTGTGGGGCGTTCCAATGACACATCAGCCAATGGTGGGGTTGAAGTCGATGTGGTATCAGAGGGGCTGTCGTTGGCCAACAAGGTATTTGTTTTGGGAGCCAATCAAGACGATGTACAAGAGAACTTTGAAGAAATGGTCGTGGTCGGGACTTCTGGTTCTGGAATTGAAATGGGTCTAGAAGCGGCGAAGGTGGCCCTTAGTGAACCGTTGCTCTCTACAGACAATCAAGGTTTTTTAAGAGATGAAGCGA
>CALDQI010000752.1:0-2593 GCA_937911635.1 uncultured Pseudomonadota bacterium
TACCGGAGTCAGAATAATTCCAGCGATGAGACTGAGACCGTCCTTTTCTAAAAGACTGGCGGCCATTACAAATATGACAAAAGATGGTGCCGTGTTCGTCAACGGAATTGGCAATGTCATGAACGCAGCCATGAAAATAATGATCAGTCCCATGACTCTGTACAATTTGGTGACTTGATTTTCCAAGCGCGGTTTGACAAAGAACTCGACCACTTTAAATAGAGATGCGCCATTTTTGAGTGAAAAGTCGAGAAGACTGTACTTTAGTACACGTTTACTCATCGTTTCGGGTAGTTGAGGCTGTTGGTATCCTCGTAGCATCTGACTGCCGAGTACAATCATCAAAATGCCAAAAGGGGTTGCATAGCCTGGTGCTGGAATTGGAAGTGCCGCAGGGAACGCGAGCAGTAAGAGAAGCATTCCAAAACCCTTTTCTCCGAATGCGTCGCTCAATTCACCCAATGTACAATCTTGTCCATCTAAGCCTTCAATAAAAGAGGTGATGCGTGCCGATAGGGTGGTGTGTTCTGTACTCATGGTAACATCCTGCTCAAAGAGAGCGCTTAGGTAGTGGTGCGTGTTTAACGGGATAGAGCAATTCGCAAAATTATTCCAACGACATTATATTCCAACCACTGGAAAATTTCATCTTGAGGTGCTCATGTCGCGACTTTCTGAACAAATTGATGCCACAATTCGCAACGTTCCTGACTTTCCCCAACCTGGGATACAGTACAAAGATATCACACCTGTCCTATCGGATATACGGTTGATGAGGGGAATTATTGGGGCTTTTGCAAAGCAGTATTTACCGGAGAAGATAGATGTGGTTGTGGGGGTTGAATCTCGAGGATTTATTTTTGGCACGCCACTTGCGATTGCCATTGAGGCATCTTTTGTACCAGTGCGTAAACCGGGTAAACTACCGGCAGATGTCATCTCTACGGAGTATACGCTAGAGTATGGTTCTGGTAGTTTAGAAATTCACGCCGACGCCATTCGTCCTGGACAGCGGGTGGTCATAGTGGATGACCTTCTTGCCACAGGAGGAACACTTGCCGCCTCCAAAAAGCTGGTTGAAGAACTGGGCGGTGTTGTCGTCGGTTGTGCTGTGGTTATCAATCTTGCGTTTTTAAATGGTGCCAGTCGACTTGGTGACACTCCGGTGATGTCCTTAGTCGACTATGAGTAAAACGGTTCGGGAGATCGAAGAGATTCAATCGGATGTCACTTTGCTGAGCAAATGGTTCCATGCATTTTGAGTTTCTATTTCCAATTCCCTAAGGGTGCCGTTGTTCTGGATGACCACATCTGCGATGGCTTCCTTTTCTGAGATAGGCATCTGACTGTCTATCCATTGTTGTGCCATTTGTTGAGAGACCTGATTGCGAGCCATTAATCTGGACAGTTGCAGGGTTGCTGAGCAGGTCGTCACAATCACAGCATCGTACAGTTTGTATGAACCAGTTTCCACCATTAAGGCGGCTTCAACAAGTACAACCGGATGACCCAACCGTTCTTGGGTGTGTTGCCATTCGTGCATTTTCATGAAAATTCGAGGGTGTGTGATCGATTCGAGAAGTTTTCGTTTTTTTGAATCGGCAAGAACAATTTCACGGAGTTTGGGGCGATTCAATTCTCCATTGTCCAAGCATATATCATCCCCGAACTGTCGTTGGATTTCTGTCAATCCTTCTGAACCGGGGGCTACAACTTCTCTTGCAACTTGGTCAGCATCGAGTGTTGGAATTTCCATCTCTGCGATGATGCTCGACACGGTTGATTTGCCACAAGCGATGCCTCCTGTGAGTCCGATTGTTATCATCGAGAGATCCTCTATTGAAACGGTGTAATCGATGAAAAAAGGCTATTGGTCTTTCAGTCGTTCAGCATACCGAAAGATGGTGCGAGGATCGACATCCAACACGCGTGCTGTTTGTGATTTGTTCCAATTATTGACCTCGAGCGCTTGGCGAACATATTCCAATTTGAAGTCATCGACGGCCGTTTCTAATGATCGAAGTGTTTGGACTTCTACGGCTTGTAACCCCATGTCTTCGACTGAAATTTGAGCGTCCTCGCTTAGGGCCAATGCCTTCTTGACACGAGATTCCAGCTGGCGAACATTGCCCGGCCATTGATACGCTGTCATAGACTCTATAGACTCTGCGGAAAATGATTTGGCTTCCAGTCCGTATTGATGAGCATACTTTGTCATGAAAAACTTGGCGAGTTCGTAAACGTCTGACCCACGATTTCTGAGAGGAGGCAATTCAAAACAAACTTCATTGAGGCGATAAAATAAATCTTCTCGAAAGCTGCCTTCTTTGATTTCTTCTTCTAAATCTTTGTTGGTTGCTGAAACAACTCGAATGTCTAGAGGTCGAGGCTCGATTTCTCCAACCCGCTCGATTCGTCTCTCTTGCAATACACGCAACAGTTTGACTTGTAGACTCATGGGCATTTCGCCGATCTCATCTAAGAAGATGGTACCGCCATTTGCGGCTTCAAATTTCCCGATTTTATCAGCGTGTGCTCCCGTGAATGCTCCTTTGGCATGACCGAACAACTCACTTTCCAATAAATTCTCTGG
>CALDQI010000753.1:0-6731 GCA_937911635.1 uncultured Pseudomonadota bacterium
GGAGAGGCAGTGACCGAAGCGCAAAGTGCACTGGTTCTTGAAATGCTGAAGCGAGATGCGACTCAGGCTTATCAAACGTACTCGGAACTGCTTGGGGAAGAGGTTGGACTCGCTCGAGAACTGGCTCGAATGAACCTTCCTGTCAACTGGTACACACAGTGGTACTGGAAAGTTGACTTGCACAATCTGTTGCACTTTTTGGCCCTTCGTATGGATGCTCATGCACAGTATGAGATTCGTGTCTTTGCGGATGCGATTGGTTCGCTGGTGAAAGATTGGGTCCCACATGTTTGGGAAGCCTTCCAAGACTACCGTATGGGCGGAGCCTTTTTCTCACGTCAAGAGTTGGAAGTGGTCCAAGCCTGGATTCAAGGTGATACGCCGAAGTTTGAGGACGTGACGATTTCCAAAAGAGAATGGGTTGCTCTATGCAAGCGGTTCGGTCGCGCAACAGGCCTTGAAGGGTAAGCGCTCATGAATCTCTTGATGTGGATGTCTTGGTTTGCGTGCTCTCCCAACGTTTCCTTTGAAGATTGTGAGGCTAAGCAAGATCGTCTAAATTCCCCCACACAGCTATACGGAATAGAAGCGTCGGACCACTTTGGTCAAGCCTTAGCCGTTGGGGATGTTGATGGAGATGGTTTAATGGATGTGTTGGTTGGTTCTCCATTGTATGATCCAACTGGGGATGCCAACTTCAATGCCGGAATGGCGACCCTATTCCTAGGTAGAGATTTGGAATCGGGCGGAACTTTTTTAGACTCAGAAGCATCCTTGGTCATCTATGGTGTAGATGAAATGCAAGGTGTTGCTTCGTCCTTGGGTATGTCTGATGTGGACGGAGATGGTCTAGACGATTTGTGGATTGGGGCCAATCAAGGAGAGGTCTCAGGTCAAGATACGGGACTCGTATATCTGTTCTATGCAGTCAATATCCAGTCTAAACTGTCTGGCAAAACCCTAGATACGACCAATGCAGATGTGATGTTTGTGGGAGAAGGGAACTACGACTATGCCGGATTCTCTATGTCGAATGCTGGTGACGTTGACGGGGATAAACTGGACGATTGGTTGATTGGGGCACACAAAGCGGACGCGGCTGAAGAGGACATGGGGAAAACCTATCTTCTGTTTGCAAAATCTATAGCCGGTTTATCAGGGGAACAATCTCTATCCAGTGCAGATGTGGTCTTTGTGGGTGAAGCAGTGGATGATTTTTCTGGGTATTCGGTGGCTGGTGGCAGCGATGTGGATAAGGATGGATTGTCCGACATTCTGATAGGGGCCGGGAATACAGATGCCAATGGTAGAGACTCTGGAGCCGCCTATCTATTTCTTGGGGCATCGATCCAAGTTGGTGAGCTATCGCTTAGTCAAGCAGACCTTAAGCTGATTGGATCGGCAGAGGGAGACTGGGCTGGACGCACGGTCCTTTCGATACCATCGGCAGATAGAAACAAACGTGGTGATTGGGCAGTGGCATCTAGTTGGGATGACTCGTCGGCAAACAATGCGGGTAAAGTCTCGATTTTGACAGGAGATCAGTTGTGGTCTGCCATCAAAGACGACAAGTCAACAGTGTCATTGTCTGATGCACAAGTCACGATTGTTGGTTCCGAACAAGAAGGGTTCTTGGGACAATCACTGGCCGTTGGTGATTTGGATGGCGATCGATATTCGGACTTGATTATTGGCTCTCCCTTACACGACGATGGGTCGAATGCCGATGCGGGAGTCGTCCACCTGTTCTTTGGCAAAGATTGGCAGGACACCACCAGCACTTCTGTCGCAGATGCTCCATCTAAATTGGTGGGTTCTGCAGC
Organism: uncultured Pseudomonadota bacterium; assembly: GCA_937911635.1. Taxonomy (GTDB): domain Bacteria; phylum Myxococcota_A; class UBA796; order UBA796; family UBA796; genus CAJWHX01. Next base: position 1,824 of record CALDQI010000753.1, read on the forward strand.
CTATGACTCGGTGGGGACATCCATCGTTACCGGGGACATCGATGGTGATGGTCTGGATGAGATTTTGATCGGTACGCCCTATGCTGATGAAGAGGGGCTGGATGCGGGTGGTGTTTCAGTATTTTTTGGATGCGACTAGAGACGTAGAACTTGCTGAATTGCACGTCCCTTGGCCATTGTTTCTTGCCATTCTGCCTGTGACTCTGAATCATAGACGATACCCGCACCAATATTGAGATGTGCGTTCATGGAATCATCATCGTTTGCTGTGCCTTGTAGCGTTCGGATCAGTACGTTCCACGTGGAGTGCCCTCGGATATCGATAAACCCAAAACTACCGGTGTACCAGTTTCGGTCTACAGGTTCCAAATCTCGAATGTAGGTCAAAGCCGCCTCCTTCGGTGCCCCAGTGACGCTGGCGGGAGGAAAACAAGCATGTACGGCTTGAAGAATGGAAATTCCCTCGCGAAGTTGACCGTGCACCTTTTGCTCAGCGTGGAGTAAATCACCGCATTGTCTGATTTGTCGTTCGTCGGCTTTCACAGAGCCATATTGTGCAACAATGCTGATATCATTGCGCATCATGTCGACGATCATCGTGAGTTCAGCTCGTTCTTTGGGGCTTTCCCACAGGGTTGTATAAGATGAAGGCTCATCTACATCTCCATGCGTACCTTTGATGGGCAAGGATTCAATAGAGCCCTCTGCTGTAATACTCAAAAATAGTTCTGGAGAGTTGCACAGCAGCATCTCGGTTGGCGTTTTCCAAAAGCAGGCATGTTTTGCGGGATTGCTTTCATTCAATTTGAGCCAAGTGCTCAGTGGATTGGTAAGTTTGAACGGACCGATTTGATGAGCCAAGTTGATTTGATATACATTTCCATCTCGAATGGTTTCACGTACCTTATCTACAGCGTCACGATATTCTGATTGGGTCATCCAGTTTCGGACTTGAGAATCATCAACAGTTGTAGGTTGAGCGCCAGATTTCTGAACACACAATTCTTGTATGGTGGACAATTGTTCTATGGTACCCCAGCAGTACCACTGTTTACTGGGTTTGTGTAGAGCGATGCTGTAATCGGAAACCCATGCGTGTATTAAACCATCGAAGGAAATTATTGCAAGTAACCCTTCCAGAAATGGTGGACCGTTATCAATGTCGATCGTGCCTTGGGGTTCTTCTAAGTGTGACCAGTCTCTGCCTTGGTGCCACCACTTCGATGTACTTGAGAGTGCTCCAATGACCCAATCTTCGGCCTCAAAGACGGCACAGAATTCTTGTTGATGAATCGCATGCCAAACTTCTACAGTCGATACACTGGGAGTCCAGCGATGAAGTGTGGGAGTCATATTAGCCGATGGTGACTCTGATGAATGCAGGAGTACCAGCATCTCTCGCTGACGATACAGCAACTCCAAGTGCTGATGTGTCGCTGACAGTGCTAGACTGCAGACCGATAGATTTGGCGAGTACGTCTATGGACACGGCCGTACTTTGAGCAAGGGGCATGCTGCTGGTGTCGCGTTCTAGAACGACAAAGATGACGGGAGTATTTTGGAGGACTGCCAAATTGAGTGCTTCAAACAGCTGTCCATCTCCAAGAGCCGCATTGCCCATTAGGCAGAGTACAGGACGATTAGAGGATACAGCCAATCCAATACTTTGTAAAGCCCGTGCAGCCGGACGTCCAATGCTGGGGGCAATCTTGTAGTTGCTAGACCCGTTGCCAATATTTGAAGTGGATGCTCCGCGTAAGCAAGCGATCGATTGACCGCGAAGACCCACGGATACCCAGTCTCTCTTTTGCATTGCCAGAACTGCAGACTCGACAAATGGAGCGAGTTTTCCGAGTCCTACTCCGCCAAAGTCAGACAAGTATCTTGGGTTGGCATCAAAGAGTTCCTTTTCAATCTCGGTCAGTGTCATCGCAAACTCAATAGCAAAGAAGCTGGGTTTTCCAGAATGTTTTTCAGTGCGCTGATGAAGCGAGCTGCGACTGCACCATCGATGACGCGGTGGTCAAAACTGGGTGATAGATACATCATCTTCCGAGCAACAATGTCCCCATTTACAACCATTGGTCGGTCATGGATTTGATTGACACCCAAGATGGCGACTTCGGGATGGTTGATAATTGGTGTGGCAAAACGACCGCCGATGTTTCCAACGGATGTAATGGTGAAGGTACCACCTTGAAGTTCAGAGAGTTGAACTTTTCCTTCACGAGTGCGCGTCGTAATGTCTGTGATTTCCGCTGCCAGTTCTAGGATGCTTTTCTGTTCTACGTTTTTGATAACGGGGACATACAAGCCTTGAGGAGTATCACAAGCGATACCGATATTGACCTCACCTCGGACGATCATGGATAAATCTGCTTCGTTGATTACGGCGTTGACAGTTGGAAACTCTTGAAACGCTTGAACCAGAGCCTTCATGATGAAGGGGATGTATGTCAACTTGACGCCATACTCTGCAGCCAATCCTTTGAGCTGTCCGCGCATGGTCACCAAGTCGGTCATATCAATTTCATCGACATAGGTGAAGTGCGGTGCTCGTTGAACGGATTCCAGCATTTTCTCAGCGATTTTACGACGTAACCCTACAATCTTAACGACTTGGTCAGCACGTGAAGCCTGAACCTGTATTGCGGGAGGGGCTTTGATCTGGGAAGTGTGGACTGGTGCACTTGTTTGACTCCGTACATCATCACGCGTAATGCGTCCACCTTTTCCGGTTCCAGAGATGCCTTGAAGATTCGTTCCTTGCTCTTTTGCAAAGGCTCGGACAGCCGGAGAAGCCAAGACTTTACCAGACGGGTTTGGCGTACTGACGGGGACTGGATTTGGTTTGGGAGCAGGCGCCACTTTTGGTGCAGGTGCTGCTGCGGGTGCCGGTTCAGTTTTGGCTGCCGGTTTGGGAGTGGGTGCCGACCCATCCTGTGAGAGTTTCAGGAGTGTAGCGTGTACGGGAAGGATATCGCCTTCCTCTCCGCAGACCTCGACAACGGTACCTCCCACTGGGCAGTTGATCTCCATCGTTGCTTTATCGGTCATCACCTCGCAGACCACTTGATCGGGCTCGATGACTTCACCCACTTCAACACTCCACTTTACCAACTCGGCTTCAGTGACACCTTCACCCACTTCGGGCAATTCAAAAACGTACGACATAGATTCTGTTCCTTCGGAGATATATAGATTAAGATTCGAGAGTGGTATACACGGCTTGGACGATGGATGTTTCATCCGCGATACAAAGTAGGGGTTCATTTTCCAATCGCCAAAAAGCCTTTTGGATAAGAGCGGACATCCAAGAAGACGGCAACCCTACACAGACGACTCGTCCGACGTCGAAGATGTATTCCAAGACAGACGGATCAAGTTTAGTGACGTTGTGCTGTTCATACCAACGTATCGACACCCCTTGTTCTGTCAGTACATCAACAGCACCTTGAACGGTAGAAGCATTCAGACTAGACGACACGAGTATGCAATGTGCGCTGGAGGTGCCATGTTGAGTGAGAGCCTCTGTATTTGGCTGTAGGCCTTCTAGTTTATGCCAAGCCATCGATGCTGCAGATTCGAGCAGTATGATGGTTCGGCGCTGCGTCAAGGCTCTTTGCAATACATCGGATCGTTGTGACTCAGACGCTACAGTCCAGAGTTCTACTGCTGGATGTTCTGGGAGTGTACTCCAATCGATATTGTTTCCAACGTGCACTCGAATGACCAGTGCACCAGCACCAGCTTCTGGAAGTTGTTGAATCCAAGCGCCGATGCTTGAAAGATCCTCTGATGGCCATTCAATTACCGAGCAATCGCCATTGAGAGCGATACCCAAACCAAAATTGAGAAGTGTACTGTCACTCATTGGTAACAGGTGTCCTCGAGTATCGAGTTTCTCTCCAGCATTCATCAGGCTGCTCTGCACTTCAAAACATTCACCAACGAGGTGCGCGCTTGGTGTTTGTTGTAGCCAGTCCAAAAGGGTCATGGGATCATCCAAAAGAGAAAACAAAAGGGAAAATACTGAGTATAGTGCTGAATTCTTTATGGGTTCTCAGCCTTGTCTGCAACCCGTTTGCGGAGAAGGTTGGTAATAAAAAACTCACCCGCTTTGTAAGAAGAACGAACAAGTGGACCACTGGCTACATATCTGAAACCCATTTTAAGCCCGAGTTTCTCGTAGCTTTCGAAGGTCTCAGGCGGGATGAAATCATCGACTTTGAGCAATCGTTTGTTGGGCTGTAAGTACTGACCGACCGTTAAAAAATCGCATTCGACGGCGCGTAAGTCAAGCATTGTTGCCAGTACTTCTTCTGTAGCCTCTCCGACCCCCACCATGATGCTGGATTTGGTGTGCATTGTTGGAGCGATGGCCTTAATATTGTTCAATACGTCTAGACTTTGCTGATATCCCGCTCTAGGATCCCGAACCTTTTTGGTTAGGCGCTCAACACATTCGACGTTGTGTGCGATCACGTCTGGTTTGGCTTCGATAACCAACTCCAATAGATCTTTACGTCCACGGAAGTCTGGAATTAACACCTCAACCAGAGTGTTTGGGTTGAGACGTTTGATTTCACGAATGCAGGCTGCAAAATGATCGGCACCCTGAAGTTCCAAATCGTCACGGTCTACACTGGTCACCACGACGTAGTCTAGTCCCATCTCTGCAATGGCTTGCGCAACATTGAGTGGCTCCTCTGGATCGAGGTCAACTCCTTTTCGACGGGTTTGAACGGCACAAAATCGGCATCCGCGCGTGCAGATTTCACCCATGACCATGAAGGTTGCTGTACCGCCACTCCAGCATTCGCCAATGTTTGGGCACTGAGCCTCTTCACACACCGTTGCCAGTTTCAACTGCCGAGCGCGCTTTTTGATGTGCTGATAGCGATCTCC
>CALDQI010000754.1:0-4940 GCA_937911635.1 uncultured Pseudomonadota bacterium
TGGTTTAGTTAAACCTTTAATTATTATTTCTTATATAAGAATGTATTATGAGTATAATGATTTCAGAATTACTATTGATAGCGACATTGAATTTTGTGATTTTGCAAATCCTTTGGAATGCGTTTGCGATTTCTACACATTTTTCAACAGGTGGCAGCGCCTTCGTGTTTTCGGCTTGTGAGAACTGACGAGAGAGTGTTTTGTAGGTCGTTTGTGTAAGAACGACCGATAGTGTTTAAAAGACTGTAAAATGTTGAGGGCATGAGTACTATGATTTCTGTGGGGAAATTGACTGAGATAGATGCCATACTGAAGTTAACCAGAGCGTGTGGTCAACACATGCGGGACAACGGTATTGACCAATGGGATGAAGATTATCCAAATCGTGAGGTTATTTTACAGGATATTCGAACACAGACCTTATTTGCGTATCGTGAGGATGATGAAGTCTTGGGCATCGTTGTGCTGAATGAAACTCAGGATGAAGAATATGGGGAGATCAACTGGTCAACAACCGAAGAAGAGCGAAATATTATTGTGCACAGATTGGCAGTACGACCCGACAAACAAAGACAGGGGATTGCCAGACGCTTGATGGATTTTGCCGAAGAGTGGGCGCGAGACAATCAGTATGACGCCATTCGACTAGATACATTCAGTCAGAATCCTAGGAATCAACGTTTCTATACAAATAGAGGCTATACGGATTTGGGCCCTGTGTATTTGAAGTACAAAAAAGAGCACCCGTACTATTGCTATGAGCTGTTGTTGAATTAGAAGAGTTTAAAACTATTCACTGAACGCTATGGTGTGGTACTTGAAAACAAAACATTCTGAAGATGATACGAGATTATAAACGTACAAATATACCAAAGGATAGGACCACATGGGTCCTATCATCGTAGAGCACTAAGTCAATGTGGTTCTTGATTTATTCCTCTTTAATATAGACGAGGAGATCACCAGGTTGGCAGTTCAAGGCTTTACACAGAGCTGATAGAGTAGAAAATCGTATGGCTTTTATTTTTCCAGTTTTGAGTTTACTCAGGTTGGCTTCTGTAATTCCAATCTTTTCTGCGAGTTCCTTACCGCGAACCTCTTGTTCTGCCATGATCACAGCCAGTTTTGATTTAATAGCCATTACACAGTCTCGGAAAGTTCGTCGATCATGTCAATGATTGCTTGAAACGCATCTCTCACTGCAAGCAGCCACCAACCCATAATACCATTCTCGAAAGCTTCCATGAATATTTCTGTTGGAGTAATCTCTGCTGGATTGTTTACCAAGATACGTTTTGCCATGATTTCAGCCAGTTCTGGATTCCAAAACCAAAGTAGTAGGTGAGCCAAACAAACCATTGCCCAGAAATAAGTGATTCTGCCAAAGATACCTGTCCAGTAACTTGCTTTGGTGAGACTAGATTTTTTACTTTCAAGTGAACTAATTCTTGCATCCATTGTAAACCTCCGTTGTGTTGGATAATTTTATTATAGACGCCAAACAAACAGTGTCAACAATAAATTATTAATAAACAATAATTTTTTTCTTTTATTTGAAATTAATTGTTGTATATTTTGCGATGGATACGAGGTGGACCGATGTTTGAAAAAGATCTGGATTTGATGACATTTTAGCTTGATTTTGTGATGCAGTATCGACCGTTCAAGCCTTAGGCTTCAGTTCAGATACGCCATATCAATCTAAAGGGTGCCAACGACCCCTTTGAATGACTTCAATTATTGGATAGTTCGTGTACATACTGTTGGTGATAGTATTTGCTTACCGAACCCAAATCGACAGGTTACCATTGACAATAGTGGTTGGCTTTGGAGAGTCTGCTGTACACTCGAGGCGCAATCCAGAGAACCCAGCATGGTATCCCAACATGATTTGATTGGCGTTGCTGATGCCAGTGTCTCCGGTTCCAGGACCATTGTTGCAGAATCCAAGCTGAAATCCTCCGGTGGTTGCCGTCAAGCGACCGCAGACGTGCCATGATCCAAAGTATGCATCTTCAGTATGTGAAAAGTAGACATTTGCATTGCTGAAGCCACCGCCATTTTTGGACAACGAAACGGTATATGGGGAACTTTGATACTCATTTTGATCCGAGGTCTCAGTTAACCATTGATTGAGTTGAGACGAGGAAGGGTTCCAAATCGCACGGGCACTCAAATTGCGAGTTGTATCGTTGCAGGTGAGACGAATGTCGGTGGCATCTTGCAATAGATCACTAGATTCGAGCATCCCGTAGGTACTATTGTCAAGAACAAGACTGGAGTTAGAGGTGTTGCTAAATGAGGCGTTATTCTGTTGCCAAGCTGCCGTGAAAAATGGGGCGTTCCTTTTAATGGAGGCGATGTCTCGGTTGGAATGGAGGTGGGTGATTCGCATCCATCCGCCACCGTCTGTGCTCATGTCACAATAGACATCGTAAGGTGAATTTCCGCCGGGGCCATCTGGATCGATACTATAGATGCCATCGCCAGTGCTCCATCCGTTGTTCAGTACATCTTCGCAGTCTGTACCTGAACACCCCAGTGTGGGGTTGTATAAAGCATTCGAGTCGTCACAGTCATCTGTATTGCTGGCAATCGCTTCGAGTGTGTCCGAACAATCAGCGTCTACGGATACCTGTGTCAGTCCATTTTCGTTTCCGTGACCATCGTCATCGGCATCCAACACACAGAGTTCACCCCCGTCGCAGTCTGAATCGATTTCATCTCCGATGCCTTCTGTGGCGCCTGGAAATGTGGTGTTGTTTACATCGTCGCAGTCTTCTCCGCCACTGATGGTATTTCCATCCCAACCACCGGTGTCGATGATACACTCCACATACCCATCGCCATCATCATCGGTTTCATCAGAAGAGAGGGATGTACCGCAGGCATTGACGATACCGTCGCACAGTTCAGGAGCATTGGGAAAAGCAGAATTGTCTGCATCATTGCAGTCTGTACTGTCTAAGGTACTACTGCTCGGTGGACTGCAGGAAATGGTACTTGAGTTGGCATTGCCGAAGCCATCTCCATCGGAATCTGTGTACCAAATCTGTCCCGGAAATTGTGTTGCATCGGAGTCGTTGCAATCGGTGTTGTCTAAGGTTCCGTTGCTCGGTATCAAACAAGACGTAGCAGTGTTTGATGGGTCTCCAAAACCATCACCATCGGAGTCGACATACCAGATTTGCCCTGGGAACTGTGTTGCATCCGTATCGTCGCAGTCGGTGTTGTCCAGAGACGTGTTTGCCGGTTGAGCACAGGCGGTGATCGCCACTGTAGGATCTCCGAATCCATCACCATCTAGGTCAGCATACCATTGTTGGGCTGGAAACAGTGAGGCATCTGTATCGTCACAGTCTTCACCCTGTGCAAAGCCATCACAATCATCATCGTTTTCAAAATTGCTATGTACATTGAGGGTTTGGGTCCAACCTTGAGATTCCATATGGTCAACAAAATCATCCACCATTGCTTGGCAAAGGGTTTCGTTGTAGAAGATGCCAATGTTTTCTCCGATATGTGAAATGTTGCCGATTCCATCTATGTTCTGTAGGGCATCATTATCTCGAATGAGCAATTCCTCTTCGACAGTCGTGATGCCACTCAATCCATCTAGGTGTTCAAGTGATGCATTTCCATCAATATGGAGTTGTCCTTGGATGTAGGAAATATTTTTCAGCCCATCGATGTTTTGGAGTAGGTGGTTTTCACTGATGCTTACATAACCTGAGATAAGTTCGAGATTTTCCATTCCATCTATGTTGCTAAGGACATCGTTATATCCAATATCAATGCTTCCATTTACATATTGTAAACTCTGCAGGCCATCAAGATTTTCCAGATCCCAATTGTCTTCAATAACCAAGGAACCATTCACCGTTTCTAGTTTCGAAAGGCCATCGATATCCTGCAAGACATCATTGAGAGTGATAGAGAGATAATCATCTACATGTCTGAGATTTTCCAAACCATCAATATGGAGAAGGGAAGGATTTTTGGAGAGTTTGAAAGCACTTCCAAATTCCTCAATTCCATTCAGCCCGTCGAGATTCTCCAAATAATCGTTGTTCGATATTTCCGAAGGTCTATCGTTCAAACCTTCAACCTGTTGTAAATTGGAGAGTCCAGTGATTTGTTGTAGGGAATCATTACTGATAATTCGAAGTCCACCACCGACTCTTTGAAGACCTGACAGCCCATTAATATGTGACATTTTAGGATTGTATCCTATATAGAGACTGTCTGTAATCTCTGTTATAGCACCGAGTCCGTTGAGGTTAATCAAATCTGTGTTGTCAATTGACAGACTTCCTTCAATCAAAACACAATCAACAACACTTTGGAGTTCTTCTTCCTCTTGAACAATAAAATTACCAACACATAAACCATCACAATTTCCATCAAGATCTTCGTCCAAATGTATGTATGGATTTTCGTCATTGCAATCCTCTTCCGTAAAAAATCCATCACAATCCCCATCATCTAGTCGTGAAATAGTCATGTTTGGATCACTGTCATCACAGTCTTCATCTGTGGGTATCAAATCGCAATCTTTATCCTCTTTGTTTGTGTTTGTTATCGTAGGATCATTGTCATCACAATCTATAGTCGTATATACGGAATCACAATCCGCATCATTTTCATTGATTCTTATTACAGATGGGTCATTGTCGTCACAATCAATAGAAAATGGGATAAGGTCACAATCCGCGTCATCAATATTAATATATCGGATGAATGGATTGTTATCATCGCAATCAATATCTTGGTGAACCAAGTCACAATCCGCATCACTGATGTTGGTGTTGATTATACTCGCATCGTTATCATCACAATCTTCATGTGAAAGTATAAAATCACAATCCGCATCATCTTCTCTACTTTTTACATTGCTGGCATCACTGTCGTCACAATCTAGGTATGAAGGAAGTAAGTCA
>CALDQI010000755.1:0-8813 GCA_937911635.1 uncultured Pseudomonadota bacterium
TACCCATTGCGGACGGGTTTGGTCGCCGGCTCCCTTTACACGAGCCGTATTGGCATCTCCTGGATGAACAAAGATATCCTCGGCGTCGTTTTGCTTACGGGTGTACACAATATTCCCAGATGCATCAAACCGAGGTGCCATCTCTGAATGTTCAGAACTGGTAATCTGTTCTTTGGTTTTCCAGTCTTTCAGACTGAGGGTGTATACATCCCCTTTTCCAGTTGCATCACTAACAAAGAGAAGTTTTGTTCCATCAGCGCTAAACGATGGCCAAGACAAATCACCCGAAATGACATTCTCTGGAACGGGATAGGGAGGCTGCCCGTTGAATGAATACATATACAGTCGATTGGAACCTCCTTTGTGAGACCCTTCAAAAAGGAGCGCTTTGTTTGCAGAGTTCCAGGTCGGCGCAGCTGTCACTGTACCCGTCGACCCGCCGAAGGACGTTTGCTCAACTTTGAGGCCCATCTTTTCTGGAACGGATGTACTGCTGCCACCATCAATGTTTGCAACAAACAAGACAATGCTACCCGTTTGACCATTGATTTCAAATGCCACCTTCCGGCCGTCTGGAGACCATACTGGGTTCATTGCATGACCATCTGCGGGCACTTGTACTTGCTCTGCTTGAGCGAGTTGCATTCCCATCATCAACATTGTTGTAACCATCATTGTCCTTCCCTCTGTGATAGTGTTTGCCAGTTCGTCAGACCGGCTGCATTATTTCTTGTTTATAAGTTATTATTTGTACTCGTTGTCTCATTAATCTCAGTGTCATCGCCCTTTAATCGTCAATGACACTTGTCCCCATGTATACCATCGTGTGCCATCGGATTGAGTCCCGACATATGTCGACACACCTCCAAGCAAACCATCTCCAACATCCATACCTGCATAGGTTACACCTCCAGACATTCCCGAAGCCAAAAGACTCCCCTGTACAGGTATATAATCCGCTTGGTTAACAGTATATTCCACTTGACCTGCCGTTGGATTGATCCCCTGGGTCTGTACCATTGCAAACTCGGTTATGGGACCCATCAACACTTCCACATCATTGAATGTCATCGATGCCGCTAGCCAGCCAAATGCACCGTTGTAAATGGTGGGTGTAGCATCATATCCAACAACGCCTGATATCGTCCCTGCTTCTCCAGCACCAAAGGACCCATGGTAGCCAACCTGTGCGACAATCGATACGGTCTCCGTTATATCGTAGCCCATTCCAACGCCAATGCGGGTACCCACACCACTAAAGTCTACAGGTTGCCCGGACTCGGCAGAAGAACCTGCACTCGAACCGGCAAGACCTAAATCCAACCTCAAGCTACTAGACGTATTCTCTGATCTAGACCGACCGGCTGTCGCAACCGCATCGCTAGCACTTTCGCTGCCTTCTGGTTTCACAACAATGGTCTCCGCAGAACCTTGAGATACCGTAAATGAGGTACCCGCCATTGTATACTCTCCAAACGGTAGATACCCTTGAAATTTGCTGTCTTCTTGAATAACCTGCTGTGCAAAGGCCAATGCAAGTTGTTGATCCGGCAAAAATGGCATCATTCCAATCGTCAATTCTGGAACGGTTTCAAACTTCTTTGAAACCTTAATGGTAACGAAGGCATAGGTTGCATCAATTGAGTCGTACCATTGACGCACTCGGTCTGTTTCCTCAATTGCCAACGCTTTGGTCAATCGATCCTTCATCTCAGATACATGTCCAAGATTCCTAGATGCCTCGGCACCCAACAAATACATCTCTACCGTTGGCTCGGCTTTTGAAAAGTCAGATAGCTGCTGATATCGCTTCTCCACAGCCTCCCAGTTTCCTTTCTCACGAAACTGTTTCATGTCTTCAAGGATTCTAGTCATCTCGGCTCGTTCTGCATCCGCTGAATCCGCATATGCCACCGAGTGAACCAATATAACCGTTGCGAGAAGGCTCATTTCAATGCTCCATAGATTTGGATAAGGTGGGTTGACTGAGTGGATCGATACGCATCAAGGTCAACAGGACCATCGTATTGATTTGGGAATGGTGGAAGATGAACTGTATGATTCAAGTACAGTGTACTTTGAATGAGATGGACAGGAGATACTTCTAGTGTAACATTTTTTACCTTCACGATACCCCCCAAGGATCAAATAGCATTTTTGAATACGGATGAGTGGGTTCACCAATGGGCTGTTCGAGTGTCTCTATGACCTTTCCTTCGAGCATGACGTAAATCCGTTGGCACCATTGCGTCGCCTCTGCCATATCGTGTGTCACGAGAATACACCCCGAATCTTTAGGAAGATTTCCGAACAATGCCTCTAAAACAGAGTCCCTACGCTCTGGATCTAAGCCACTGGTCGGCTCATCAGCAACAATCAATTTGGGATTCAATGCAAGCACTCTAGCCAGCGTCACACGGCGCTGTTCCCCACCCGACATCTCTCTCGGAAGCGCATGCAGTCGTTCTTTCAATCCAAGGGACCCCAACAATTTCTCGGCTTCCATCTTGGCCTCGCCAGAAGATTTCCCACCCAATACTTTATAGGTCTCCGTGATGTGTTCAAGTGCGGTTTGCTGTGGATTGAGAGCCGACATCGAATCCTGCGGAACATATTGAAACTTAGACCGCAACGGTCTTCGCTCTCGTTCACTGAGACCATCCCATCGACCACCATCCAGCCAAATCTCACCACTCGTCGGCTCTTCTAATCCTAGAATCATTCTAGAAACGGTTGTCTTTCCAGACCCTGATTGACCAACCAGCGCAACGATCTCACCGGGAGCCACTTGAATATCCACCCCCCTCACAGCATGAACATATCGTACGGGTGACCATGGAAAAGTGCCACTCTGCTCAAAGGTTTTGACCAACTCTTTCACAGATACGATCATTCGCCCTCCAAACCATGAGGTTGTAGTCTCACAACTGCATCGGCGATTCTTTCTACTGTATCTTCGTGATGACTGATGAGTACCAAACCGGCTCCATTTTGACGAACGACTTTGATCAGCAGTTCAATCACTGCCCGACGCAAAACTGGATCCAGTCCAGTTTCTGGTTCATCCGCGATCACCAACTGTGGATTGGGAGCAATGGCAATCGCCAACGCAGCTCGTTGACACATCCCGCCACTGAGTTCACTGGGCAAAGCGGCTACAGAAGCACTGTCCAGTCCAACTTGTCCAAGAATTCGCAATATTTCTTTGGAAAGAGAGGTCGGAGGAGTCTCTCTTCTTGCGATGGCCATTTCCATCTGACGACCGATTGTCCGACCAGGATTGAGTGCAGACGATGCAGACTGAGGAGAGTAGGTCAAAAAGTGCCCTCTTAAATGTTGCGTCTGCTTCAACAATCTTTTTTGCGCAGTCATTCCTTTACCCACAACATCTTGGAACCAATTTTTCTTTGGATCAATTGTTGGGTAGCATAGAGAGCCTCCTAGCAATCCTGGAGATACATCGAGTACAGACATCATAGCTCGTGCCGTCAATGATTTACCGGATCCACTAGGACCACAGAGTGCAGTTACTTGTTCCGGAAAAATATCGACGTCAATCCCCTTCACCAAATCTCGTTCTGATGTGGCAATCCATAAATCTCTCAGTTCAATCAATTGACTCATCGTGCCTCCGCTGCTTTGGTTAGAGCCGTAGCCGTCATCACAACCAGTCCCAACAATCCTAAGCCAACAAACAAGACGTGCGCAGAATCAATCCCCAATGCAAGCCACAAATACCCTTCCTTCAATAGATCTGCCCAAGATCGCAAATTATCGGAATGCGTAAAAGAGGATTGATCTTCTACAACAGCCAAATAAGATAGAGCCACTTCTAAAAATGCCACCGTCATCATCGCCTCTGCACCTTGACGCACCAACACAGGACGAAGATTTAACACAACGATGTGATGGATATAAATCCGCCAAGCACCAAAACCATGTGCTTTCAGAGCCTCTACAAATCGGGTGCCGCCCAATCGAGCAGCCACGGCTCCAGCCTCGTCAATCGCCCCAGGCGCGCACAGTACTGCCCACACGACAGCTAGCGGCATCAAGGTTCTCCAATCCATCGGTAACAACAACGCCACAACCAACACAACCACCATTCGGGGCAAGGCCCCAATGATCTCTCCACCAAACTGCAGCACAGCCTGTAACTTTGGTGCCTGAACACAACGAATCAATCCGCCAATCATTCCAAAAAGAGCCACCAAAGCACCAGCAACAAAAGACGGCACAGCGATCACTCGAGCCCCTTGTGTGGCATACTCAATGAGTGGGCGCCCGTTCATATCGGTTCCAAGTGGCCAATGCTCCCAAGGCTTCAAACTCCGTTGTGACCTATCGATTGTACTGGGCAGATCAGGTGCGTTCCATGCCAATACCAGCAAAATGACAAAGCAGAACACCGCCATAAGAATGTAGACATGTCTACGGTTCATACTTGGACCTCATCCAAATCGATTTTTGGAGCTCGTCGTTGATGGAGATTTTGTGCCACCTCCACAATCGCTTGAAACAGCAGTAAACCGGATGACAACGTCGCGAACACTGTGGCGGCAGCAAGAACAACACCAAAATCTTGCATTAGGGTGCCGCGCCATAGTAAGGCACCAAATCCATCTACACGAACAATCACTTCAACGATCACAGCCCCGCTCAAGAGATGAACAATCCTAGATCGATACTGCCCCACAAGTGCACCGGCAAGATTGGGTAGGGTGTTCGCAAAATTACCTTCTCCACGCAACACGGATATCCCAACATAGCGTTGCTGATTCTCCTGCTCAAACATTGAACGATTGCCCAAAATGGCACCGCTGAGGGCACCATCTGCAATACCAAGTGTTAGAGCCGCGGCGATCATTCGCATCCAATAGCCGAGTCCTTCATCCTCTGCACCAGCAAAATTAATCTCTACCACAGCAGCGGCAAGCAATGCCAAGACCACCACCGGCAACACATTCAAAAATACAAGCAATGGGTCCCAACGTTTCGATGGCTGTTGAAATGCTCCCAATGTAGAGCCGAGGGTAATGGGAATGAGTGCCAGTCCGATCAACAACAAGGTATTTGGAATCGTTAAAAGCATCAATTCTATTACAGGTTTCCCTGTCAACACACGCCAGGAATCGCCAAAGTCAAGTTGAACCGCAGAGCTAACCCAATGCGTATAAAACTCAAACGGTCCCTTATCTAGATTCCATCGAGCTGCGAGTTCTTCTCCCCCCGTACAAATACTCGGTGGACAAATAATCTCCGCAGGATTCCCAGGCAACGCCCAAATCATCGCCGTGATTAAAGCCGGTACCAAAAGAGGCAATGCAAAGGCTACTGTCGCCCTTGCCAATGGCTGGATCCACCAAAACTTCACAGGCTTCTATTCCACTCCAATGAGAGCGGCTTTTGGGACACCCCCTCAACTAAGATGATTCAAATGAGATGATTCAAATGAGATGATTCAAACGATGATTACTTGGACACATACCAACGGTTGATGTCGGTAAAATAATAGTATGGAGAGATGGTGATATCCTTGACTTCTGCACGCCAAGCTGACTTGGTATCCAGCTTCCATAAAAACAAGTATGGTAGATCATCCGCCAGTTGAGAATGCAACTTGTGATACGCATTCTTTGCGGTATCAGTCGTTCTCGCCTTTTCATATTCCATTAACGTCGCATCAACTTCAGGATTGGAGTAATTAAAGATGTTGTGACGGCCTTGAAACTTGGTCTCCGAACGAGTCTGGAACAAATCGTTCACATCCTCATTGATGCCAAACGACCATTTTCCAATCAACATGTCATAATCGTTGCTAAGCTGTCCAGTGATCGCTTTGCGATTCCAATCATCAGATGAGATTTTGAAGATTCGTGTTTGAAAACCGGCTTCCTGCAATTGGTTTCCAATCTGTGTGAGCAAATCCGTCGCTTCCTTACCGAGTTTGGCATCCATACCGATTCGAAGCGCAACAGGCTTGCCCTCGTTGAACCACAACCCGTTCTTTTCTAAGCCAGCAGCGGTCAATAACGCATCGGCTTTGCGACGATCTGCAAACTCTACTGGTGGAACTTCGTGATTGTAATAGGCACTCGATTGTACAAAGGGACCCGAAATAAACTCACAGGGAGACTCCTTGTCATTCTTGTCAAATCCAATACTCTTTTCACGCAACTCACTGCGATCCAAGCTGTAGTTCAAAGCCTGACGAACTTCTTTCTTCGCCAGCGGACCTGAATCTGTATTGAGGGCAATAAACCACCACGAACGCAAGTCATAGCTTCGAAGCTGTACTTCACTCTCTGTCTGTAACTCTGGCCGATAAATCGGAGGTACACTGATAATACCGTGCATCGCACCATTTCTCAGCGTACTAATCTGTACTGCAGGGTCTTGCGCTTGAGACAACTTCATCTCTTTGATCTTCGGACTGTGATGAGACGTCTTGGTGTGGGCTTCGAATCGCGCCGCTTTGGTACCTAAGACTCCCTTCATCGGACCAGTTCCCACCGGCTGGTTTGCAAACTCGGTATCCGGTTGTACATTTGTAGACGAGAATTCTGACTTGGGTAGTACAAAGAACTTCAAGCGTTCACGTGGATTGTGATAGACACGCTTAAAGGTAACCTTTGCGACATTTGACTTCTCGACTGTACAGCCAGAAAGATGTTCACGATAGTAATGGGCTATCGGTGAAGGGGTTCGAATATTCAACATCGCATCAATGGTGAAACAAATATCGTTGGCTGTGAACTTTTTTCCATTGTGCCAAGTAATTCCTTCTTTGATGGTCAATCGAAGAGACTTACCTGCATCTTCAATTTTGGTTTGAGATTCATCGATCAATCGACTCGTCAAAGAGTTGTCGGTTGGGTTGTTGTAATACAATCGATCAAAGTACAGCTCATGCGCCCGATTGTCTACCATCGTTGTGGCAAACAAAGGATTCAGAGTAATCGGCAGAGCCTCGTCATAAAACTTGACTTCCACTGCAGTTCCAAGAACCGCAGAGGTGAGCAATACACCACCAAGCATCCAAGATTTTTTCATACGCGTTGTCCTCCAAGACAAAACCATTGTAATTTGTATACCACAAAGGGGCTATTCTTATTCCCTCAATTGGCGGCTCCAGGAACCCCTGCAGAACGTCCAAGCCTGATTTGTAAGGTTCCAAGCGGATGACCAGCAACTTTAAACGCTGGAAAATCGCCATTGTATTTATGAATCATATCCTGTGCACGCAATGGATATCTATTCTCAACATCCCAAGCAGCAAAACTCGTCAAAAAGAGAGCATCCTTAGAATTTTGTAGGGCAAGGTCTCGCGCATTCAGTCGTAGTCGTCCTGAATCTTCTCGCTGATCGAGACGCTCCGCAACCATTACTCCCGCAATGAGAACAGCCTGCTCAGCAAAGTCCGCAAACAATGGATAAAATGGCTCCTCTTTACCTTGACTCGCCTTCATGGATTCTAGTATATCGAGTTCCAACTGACTCGCTGCATCCAAAACACTTGGGACATCGAGATTCCCTTCTGGTAATACACAACTGAGGAGGATCTTTGCCAGGAGACTCTTCTCAGACCAAACATTGAGTGTGTCAGATGGCGCATCTGAAAACTGTAACGCATACAGAAACAGAGCATCATCTGCAACTAGATTCCGGCTTAGAAACAGCCAGCCTTCATTCATTGCTTCCGGCTTTAACTCAGCCAATATTCCCTCTGATTGAGATTTGGCGGTGTCAAACTCCATTGGAACAACCCACGGGGCCATAAACACATCGATCCATCGCTCATCAATTGTTGCCTGCTTTGCAGCCTCGCGAGCTACGGCTTCATACCATCTTGACCGCACCCACAACTCTGTCGTATCGGTCGCATCTGAACTCGCGCCCTCGACCGTGGTTGAGATCGTAAAGTGGGGTATCGACTCTGGCCGAAACTTGGCACCCATTTTCACTGGAGGAACATTGACAAAGGATCCCTCTATGATTTTGTCGGACGTCCAGCCACCATCTAATACGGATGACCATTGAGTCGACATGCCTTTCAATTTTTCATCTTCTACAGATGCAAAATCAGTCTTTGCAGTTTCATATTGGGCAAGCACACTCCGTGCGACACCTCGAAGATACAACGTATCATTGCCGTCTTCATCTTGTCGATCTGTATCATAGATGTGATTGGTCGCGTGAGCGTGCATCAACGTTGCCTGACGATATACAGACGCAAACTCTGAATACATACGAACTGCACTGGCGCCGGAGGATCCACTGAGTGCACTTTCATAATCTCGGTTGAACAAGGCCGTCCAACCGGGATCACCTTCGAACTTCCCACGCCAATTTGCATCGGCTGCCTTGAATACCCAAGTACGTTCTACATCTGCCGCACTCCATACGTTTGCAGGCGCCGCAGATCCTTCTTCACTAGGTTCAGTCGAGTCATCCGAGCACCCTAATAAAGCAACCAGCATTATCACGTTCATCATTGGCAAAATCCCACGTCACCTTGAGTCGCGGACACACACAAACTCATGGCACCTTTGGTCGATTGACCAGATGCTTTCGCATAATCGATCCATTCCTTTGCAAAGTTTTTAGCCTGACCACGGTAACTCTCTGCTTTTGCTTTGGGTGCTGCTGCTTTAACAGTAAATCCTTTTGCCATAATTCTGTAATTCCTTCACTTTCATTATACAGTGATATTATGTATATGTCAATAAGAATCCTCTTCCCATTCCTGTTTGTGGATAACCCTACCTGGTCCTCCAATACCTGCTTTGGGGGCAAGTTTAATATATGATAAG
>CALDQI010000756.1:0-1321 GCA_937911635.1 uncultured Pseudomonadota bacterium
ATCATCCCACACGGCATTGGTGATGTTCAAATCATAGCCACGCTCCATATCTGGTTCATCTACATTAACGTGGAGATGACCAGCAAAGTTGGCATAGATTCGGTCCGTATAGGGAGCGAGCATCACTTCAAAAGCCTCCATCTGCTCCGAATTGAACGATCCCACCGTCATGGGAATGTGCGTCATAAAGAGTGCGGAGTTCTGTTTCTCCGATCCGAGGGTAGTCAGTTCCTGCTCTAAGAATGGAAAACTCCCCCCTTCAAAATCATGTAGGTAGCCAAACTCGGTCCAGATCCCTTCTGAAGCCGGGAGTCTCGATGCCCAGTCCAAAGCGATCAGTCGAACCCCTTTGTGGGTAAAGGCAAAGTTGGTAAAATAGGAGTCCTTTGATTCTTCTGGATTCCAAACAGACTGTCCGCCGTAGTTCCAGTCTGTGGTATTGTCGGCAAGCCACTCCATTTGAGTGGAAAACACATCTGCAAAATTTGCTTCATCTCCGTAAATGATCTCGTTGTCACCAATGATTGGAAGGTATGGAACCGTTAGGGTTTCTAATAGGTTCTTCGCCGTCATCAGCCCTTCACCCCAGCCGACATCCCCAAGTACCGGAACCAACTCAATCTGACGTTCTTCAGCGTGTTCATTGATCCAGGTGATGGCCTCTTCCAGACGAGCCGTATGCTCAGGTGTACCGGACACGTGTGGATCCGCCAAAATGCCAATCGTAAATTGATACGACAGTTCGGTCTCTTCGACAACCGTTTCTGCGGCTGTATCTTCCACCGATTGAACGCCTTCTCCACAGGCCAATATCCACAACATGATCCGCTCCCACATATTTTTATCACCATAACCCGTTTGATATTGGTCAATCCAATCTCCTGCGATTACGATGATGTATGGGAGGGCTTCATGGTGACATTCGGAATGGCGTTGGCTGGTGGTGGTGCGCGTGGAGCCTATACTGCTGGTACGCTACGGTATCTCTACACTGAACTCCCGAAAAAACTTGGGTATCAGCCTTGGCCAAAGGTCGTTTCCGGTACCAGTGCAGGGGCACTCAATGGCTATTTTGCTGCATCTCAGTCGATTATGGAAGTCCATCGATGCACTGCTCTATGGACCAATTTCACAGTCGAACAAGTGTATCGTCTCCCTTTTGAAAGCTGGCTCAAACTCATTCCAGATCTAAGACAGGCCGCGCAACGTGCTTCTTTTCTAGATCCGACACCACTGGGAACATTGATTGAAAAGGAAGCTGCAAGAAGAACCATTCGTCACAGCATAGGGTCTGGTGCATGTCAAGCCTTCATCATCTCCG
>CALDQI010000757.1:0-5544 GCA_937911635.1 uncultured Pseudomonadota bacterium
TCACTGTCGGAATCTTTGTAATATTCTTTTGGTGCAACAATGTCTGGATTGTTGTCATCACAATCCCCATCTAAATCAGAGAACCCATCTCCATCCCAATCATGGTACGGATTATCCAAAACTTCCACTTGATCCGGTTCCATTAACTCGGGTAAACAGGCTTGCAGATACCAAAACAACATGTAGACACCTAGTTTGACAAACAATGTTATACTTTTAGTCATTCTATCACATCAATTCCATCAAATCCCATCATGATTGTTCAACTTGGCCGAACATTGCTATCTTTACCTGAGTGGTTGGGCCGCTTGATATTTTTATTTGTGGATATGTTTTCGGCATTTTACAAGCTACTCTCTGGTCAATATCAATGGGCGCTATTGTCTAGACTCCGAACACAAATCCTACTTCAAATATGGTACACGAGCGTCCAGATTTTACCGTTATTGAGCTTGATTGCTGTAGGTTTGGGCTGGATCCTTATGGGATTTGGATTTGGAGTACTGCGTCAAGTGGGTGCTGAAGACCTCTTTGTCCCTGTCTTACAATATGGATTAATTGGCGAAGGATTGCCTCTCGGTCTCACTCTGGTCATTCTCGCGCGTTCGAGTACGGCCGTCACTGCTGATGTTGCATCGCAGGTAGTCAATGGAGACTTGGACGTCATGAAAGCACATGATATGAGTGTACCATTGTTGATTACGACTCCAAGAATCCTAGGAATCCTCCTCTCATTCATATCTGTTTTTGGGGTGTTTATTGGGATTCTGGTTGGAAGCACCTTTTTGTGGGCTCCCCTCTTTGATATCTCCAACACCCAAATCCGACAGCTGTGGCTCAGTGGATTTGCATTGTCCGATTTCAGATGGATTGGCATCAAACTGACCACCTTTGCCTTACTCGTTGGCTCTATAGCCTGCTACAAGGGACTACATATCCGCCGTGATATTAGAGAATTGCCAAAGGCAAGCAGTCAAGCAGTCATTCTGACTCTGTCGGCCATTTTCTTCACTGACGGTGTATTTCTATTTGTGCGGTGGTTTACATGAGTGTTTTATTGGAATTGGCTGCCCAGAGCATCAGCATTAGAACTCAACGATTCAGTTTTCCGGATATTACAATAAACAAAGGTGAGCTCGTTGGATTGATTGGACAGAGTGGTTCTGGGAAATCAATATTGCTCCGACAGCTCGCTGGTCTGATGGAAACCAGCGAACCCCTCGTGTTTCTCGGAGACCGTCGTTCATTCATCTTCAGTCGTGGAGGCCTGTTCCAACATCAAACAGTACGAGAAAATCTGAGTATCCCCACTCTATTTACAAAACTGTCAATCTCCAAATACGATATCGACGATGTGTTGACACAGTGGAACCTTCAAAACATCCAAAACCACTTCCCTCCTCAACTCAATCCCCAAGCCACAAAAGTGGTTCAAATCGCCCGTTCAATACTACTGCAACCCGATATTGTATTCATTGAGAAGCCACTGGTTGGATTGAGTGTTCAGCAGGCTGACCGGCTAATCCGTTGGGTTGAGACACATACGAAGGCCGGTGGAAGTGTCGTTTATTCAGATGAAAACCAACGAACCTTTCGCACACTCAATCCAAAACTGATTGATCTGGGTGGTGGACATGACAACCTCAGAACCGTTATGCACAGATAAGAGGGCATCATGAACAAAGAGTTTTGGGCTGGAATATTTGTACTAAGCGGAATCGCTGTTGGCATCGGTGTATACACAACTGTCGTAGTAGAAACGGCTGTTGCTGAATACGACCTCTACAAGTTGGAAACCAACAACATGTCTGGTATTGGTGTGGGCACACAGGTTCTGATGGCCGGCTATGACGTCGGTAAAATCAGTAAAATCGATGTATCCTACGATCCTTCTCTAACCTTTGAAGTGGAAATGGCACTCAAACCAGAGGTCCCGATTCCGACAGGGGTGGTCGCACAGCTGGGCTCAAAAATTGCCGGTGGTGGCGTCATCAACCTTGTTCCGCCAGCCTACATCGATGGTTTCTTAGAACCAGGTTCAACATTGTCATTGATTCCCAGTACAGATATTCAATCTATATTGGAAAGTGCCGACAGCATTCTCAAAGACCTCGCGATCATGACCGAACGTGGACGAGAATTTGTAGAAGATCCAGAACAAGGTCTGGAACTTCGCTTAAAAGAAATAGACAAGATTCTCATTCAAGTGAATGCACTATTAAAGGAGCTCACAAATGTTGCTAAGGACTCTCAAGGTGTCCTCAGCGACAATGCACCCCTACTTCAAGAGAGTCTAGCCAATGCAGAGGTCCTCACCGCCGACTCGATTGCACTTATGGAACAGATGGACGCTTCTCTCAAAGAATTTGATGTACAAATGACCGCCATGGGAGAGCTGATGGACGGATATGATCCGGAGAGCAACACTGAAATGAAAGAGATGTTTGAGTCCCTTAATGACTCTTCATCCAGCTTGCAAAAACTCATGAACAGTATGGAAAGATCCCCTTGGCGGACATTTCGGAAAGGTGTTGAAGAGTAACCCTCCTTCGCAACCGCCCTCAGACAAACAGAAAATGCCTACTGTTGTTTGAATCTGAAGCCACCTTATAAATGCATGACAATTGCTGTAACGATTCATTTGAAATTATTTGCCATGTTCTGTTTACTTGGTCAGGTGGTAAACAATAGTATACAATGATAAAAAGATTACGAGTTGAGGATATGCATGTTTACAAAACCAACGTTGGCAAACAATAGATACGAGTTGATCGGAACCTTGGGTCAAGGTGGTATGGCTTGCGTGTTTAAGGCGTTGGATACACGATTGAAAGTTGAAAAGGCAATTAAAATTCCGAACCATCAGTGTCTAACCAATAAACGCATTCGAGATCGCTTTGAAAATGAAGCCACCACAATGGCAATGCTACACCACAAGAATATTGTCGTAGTCCATGACATTCGAGATGAAGTCTATGAAGACTCAGGTGGAATCGTCTCAATCAAAATTGTCTATATGGTTATGGAAATGCTTCCTGGAGGGTCGCTTCAAGACAGGATCGAGGACCACGGTCCTCTTCATCCACAACAAGCCATAGAGGCGGCGATACAAATGGCTGAAGGACTTGGGTATGCCCATCAAAACAACGTCGTTCATCGCGATGTAAAACTGGACAATGTCTTGATTGGTTCTGACAACACCCTAAAGGTTACCGATTTTGGTATTGCCCAGATTGATGGTGGGTCAGGAATGACACAGACCGGTGCAACAATGGGTACTCTTGCCTTTATGGCACCAGAGCAAAAGCTCAGCTCTCGTCGAGCAACAGCTATTAGTGATCTATATTCTGTCGGGGCATCTCTATATCTGATGCTAACCAATCGGAATCCGAGTGAACTGTACGCCCACGACATACAAGAAAAGGGGTTTTCAGATCTCCCCGATGAAGTTGGTGTCGTACTCGGAAAATGTTGCAACATGGATCCAAATGAAAGATACCAAAATGCATCCGAACTCATACAAGCCTTTAAGAGCCTTCGTCCGTACTTTGGTGATTTGCCTGAAGACTCACTGCCATTTTACATTCCATCAGACAAGCCAAAGATGCAAGACGAAGACCGCGCGAAGCAGGATCGCAAAGTTACGAATATGTGGACCACTCTGTTGGGAATCGATCCCGATGACCTAACTGGATCAATTCCCCAACCCAACGTTGCCCAACCAAAGAATCGCGCCAGTGACACAGCTCTAGATTTTGGAACCTTTGACAGTCTTCCAGATACAAACACGGCGATCGACATACTGGGATTGGATTTAACCAGTGATTTTGAGAGACCTCAACTTGCGAATATGACCACCGACTCTATCGATGAAACAACCTCAGTTCAGGTGTCGAGTCCTCCACCCCTCTCAGCGACTCCCTCTCCTTCAGCACCAGAAGAATCCAGTACACATCAAACACACTCCTCTTCTAAGGGACCAGTCATCATCGGTATACTAGCCTTACTCGCTATTGGTGGCTGGTTTGCTGTACAGGATAGCTCTGACCCACCATCAGACATGATGGCGCCAACAGAATCTGTGCTGGCAAACAATAATACATTGGAGGCGAACCCCACGCCACCGGAAGACAACAAGACCCTGTCGAATGAAAAGAGCGACACAGAAACCATCAAAACGGTAGCGGAACCCAAAACGCCAGAGACTACAGAAAAAACTGTACAGGCAATCGTTGAAAAGCCAACACCAAATCCCAACTCAGCGACTCAGAATCGGAGAAAAAAGAAGAAAAAGAAGCGGCCCTCTCAGAAACCCGCCGAAAAAAAAGTCGAAACGCCCATTGTCGAGCCGGCTGCACCAACTCCAGTGCCAACAACCTTTGGAGTACTCCCGATAAGTTCAGCTCCATATTCTAAGGTCTTCGTGAAGGGTAAAGCCGTCACCTGTAAAAATAAGAGCGTTAACACTACACCATGTAGGGCGGTATTACCAACCGGAAAACATACAGTTTTGTTACGAACACAAAACAATCAGGAAAAAACAATAACAATCGATATCGTAGAGGGTAGAAACTCAGCACAGTGTTGGAATTTCAGTCTCAACTCTCAGTGCCCTAAATAGTCACGCACATTCTAGTACAATTTCACCCTGTGTTTTCGATATGAATATCGCTGATAAACTAGAGGGGTCGTCCATGAATGGGGCCCGTTGGCTTTGGGTCTGTTCCATCATCCTTATTATAATCTTGGGAATATTTTCTTGGATAGAACACGCAACCCATACAGATCTTCAAAAGAATCTATCTACATGGGTCCACAGAGATATCACCATCGAACAACTATCTTTGGGTGTCTTTAGATCTGGTGTGCGAGGTTTGGTTGTACCAACGGAGAATAGAACGACTTTTACCAATGATGTTGAAGTTGGATCGATCACAGTTGAATATACACCATCGGTATTCATGAAGGACGTCAGCATACTCAAAAGAGTCACGATTGAGCATGTAACCATTCATTGGAAAGGCCTATTGGGTACAAACATCCGACAGATCATTGACAACATCAAAGGGGGAATTCCGAGAACTAGACGCATAAAACAAGTTCCCACCCACTCAAACAACAGAATCGAGATCGAAGAGGTGTTGCTAATGAATACTACCATCATTGTTCACATCGGAAACAATACTGAATCCATTCAGCTCCCTGATATAACGATACACAACGTTCATGGCACTCATCGCAACGTCATCAAACAAATCGTGGAACAAATACAAACTGGGATAAAAGAGAGACCGATCAAATACTATTCCGCCTTGGTCAGATATTGAGATAACGGATGCCGATGCAATTTTTAGATAAGCGCTATCCTGATATAACAGCTCAGTCATCTCTTAGTTTCCTTTATTTTTGGTTCAGCATTTTTACGAGCTTAATTCTTCAACGCTTCAACATTTTTAATAGTTATTTCCCTTTGAGCGAAGGGTATTTCAATCCCTTCCTTCTTAAAGGCTTCGATTATTTCATAATTCATTTCAGATTTTATAG
>CALDQI010000758.1:0-4681 GCA_937911635.1 uncultured Pseudomonadota bacterium
CTACGGGTCAAGTTGTTATTGCTGGAGAGGTTAAATCTAGAGTGTATTTAGATGTTCAAAAAATTGCAAGAAATGTAATCGCTAAAATTGGTTATAACAAAAGTGATTATATGTTTGATGCTAACTCTTGTGGTGTACTTTCTGCTATTCATGAACAATCTCCTGATATTAACCAGGGGGTTGAAAGATTAAATCCTGAAGATCAAGGGGCTGGTGATCAAGGAATGATGTTTGGATATGCCTGTGATGAAACAGATGTACTCATGCCAATGTCACTTCATTATTCACACCTACTCTTGGCCAAGTACGCCGAACTTCGAAAAAATGGAACTCTGAAATGGGCCTACCCTGATGCGAAGAGTCAAGTTACCATCGAATATATTGATGGTGAACCAGCTCGGATCGATGCAGTTGTGCTGTCTGCCCATCATGCAAAGTTGAATGCCTCTCGTGGTGAAACCGAAGCTGAACTGATCGAAATGAACGCCATCCGCAAAGAAGTCGAAGACAAAGTGATCCGAGCAGTTCTTCCAGCAAGCTTACTGGATGACAACACAAATTTCCACATCAATCCCACAGGTCGATTTGAGACTGGTGGTCCTGTAGGGGATGCTGGTCTCACAGGGCGTAAAATCATCGTGGACACTTACGGTGGTCATGGTGCTCATGGTGGTGGTGCCTTCTCTGGAAAAGATCCTTCAAAAGTGGATCGCTCTGCTGCCTATCTGGGCCGATACATCGCCAAGAACTTGGTCGCCGCAGGTATGGCAAAACGGTGTTTGGTTCAGTTGGCCTACGCCATTGGTGTAGCACAGCCGGTATCCATTATGATTGATACTTATGGAACAGGGGCACACAGTGATAAGCGCCTATCAGCATGTGTCGAAGAGGTATTTGATGCGCGTCCCGGAGTCTTCACAAGTCAGTTGAATTTGAAGCGTCCCATCTATCAGCAAACTGCTGCCTACGGTCACTTCGGTCGCGAAACGGCTGATTTCACTTGGGAAAGAACTGACAAAGTAGATGCCATCAAAGCCTTCTTTGCATAATGTAGAAGATCCACGTTCGTTAAAACAGGAGGGGTGACCCTCCTGTTTTAATATTTGCTCTACACACTTGTTCGAACACAACACCGTGTAGCATATGCACGGCGGGTCTAAAAGAACTGACAACACTTATACTTATGACTTGGGGTCTGCCTTCTTGCGACGCTTGATTGTCTTGGCAGTAGATTTGGACTTTGTCGATGTGGTTTTCGTCGTCTTGGTCTTCTTCGTAGTTTTGGTTGATTTACTTGCAGTTGCCTTCTTTCTAGTATTGGATTTTTTGGCCGTCGTTTTCGCTTTTCCTTTTTTCGACTTCTTGGGTTTGTTCTTTGCATGCGTCAGCATTTTAAGGGCCTCATCAAGCGTCAAGTCTTCAACGATTCGTTTACCCATAGATGCATTGACCGACCCATTGGTAACATACGGACCAAAGAATCCAGTCTTTATCAGAACTTCATTGCCCTCTTCGTCTTCCCCCAATTCTCGTAGTACAGTCTTCTTCTTTGGCGGATTGTTGAAGATGTCCAATGCTTCTTGTTCAGTAAGGGTGTACACATCGGTATTCTTCCAGTCTGATACATCGTGCAAATTAATACTGCTCTTTCCTGCTTTCAAATACGGACCATATTTTCCAATGTACAGATGCAACATTTCAGTTGTTCCTTTGACATCCACATTACCCATGGGTTTTGGAAGCTCTAGCAGTCGCAATATCTGCTCAGTCGTCAACTCCGGAGGAGCACCCACATCTCGCAATGAATCTTCCTGCAGCAATCCAACGTTTTTATTGTTTCGCTTTTTCTCATCATTGCCAACTTGAATATACCAGCCAAAACGACCGTGTTGAAGATATGCAGGACGCTTAGTCGTAGGGCAATCTAGCAAATGGACAGGATCAGGTTTGTCCTTGTGTTGACTCATCAATGCTTCCAGTTTCTCGGCATTCATCTCATCCGGTGCAACATCTGCGTTCAGATAAATGCGTTGCTCACCCTTCTGAATAAACTCGCCGTATCGGTTGAACGAAATGTGTAGTTCTTCACCACCCATTAAAACTGGATATCCTTCATTTTCAACTCCCCAGGCCAATTTGGCTTGAGATAACAAACTCTCCAATCCTCTCTCACCAAAATAAAACCCTTTAAGACAAGCCAATCGAGCCAGCTTCCCACTGGCAACCTCGTCTAAACTGGATTCCATTCTAGAAGTAAAGTCGTAATCTATCAAAGACGACAAATGCTTCTCTAGAGCACGAGTGACGATCATACCCCGGAAAGTTGGGGTGAGAGCCGATCCCTTTTTGAATACATACTGACGATTGAGTATATTTTCAATGATGCTGGCATAGGTTGAGGGACGCCCAATCCCCTTTTTCTCCAACTGCTGGACCAAAGAGGCTTCGGTGAAGCGAGCGGGTGGTTTTGTGCTGTGCCCCGCTCCTTTTGAATCGAGGACTGCCAACTCATCCTTCTCGGAGAAATTTGGCAAGACGATTTCCTTATCTGATAGCGCTGCTTCCTCATCATCCGACCCTTCGACGTAGGCAAGTCGAAACCCCTGAAAAGTATACGTCTTTCCAGTCGCAGTCAGCGTGGCCTTATCGACTGAAAACTTCGCCGTCAAACGTTCACCTTTTGCAGGCAGCATCTGAGAAGCCACCGTTCTCTTCCAGATGAGTTCATACAATCGGAACTCATCATAAGCGAGCCGTGATTGAGCGACGGATAAAGACTTGAATTGCTCCCCAGAAGGACGAATCGCCTCATGAGCCTCTTGAGCATCCTTTGAGTTGCTATATTTCATCGGTGACTTTGGTAAATATTTCTGACCGTAACTGGAAGCTATATGTGAACGTGCAGCTTGCAAAGCTTGATCCGACAAATTTGTCGAGTCTGTACGCATGTAGGTAATCCAACCATTCTCGTACAACCGTTGAGCCACCTGCATGGTCCGCTTTGCCGTCCAACGAAGTTTTCGAATCGCTTCCTGTTGCAACGTCGATGTAATAAAGGGTGCCTTGGGTTTTTCTGTAAACCCTCTTGTCTTCTTAGATGTTACGAGAGCATTCTCACCTTGTATAGCAGCCTCTATCGTTTTCACCATCGATTCTGTGAGTACTAGGTTCTTACGAATCAGTTCTCCTTTGTCATTGAACGCGCTGCCGTTGGCTATCGACTGCCCATCCCACTCAGACAATCTTGAGGTAAAAGACTTCCCACTCGCCTGTAATGTTGCCTCTAAGGACCACCAATCTGCAGAGACAAATGCCAAACGCTCTCTCTCACGCTCAACGGTCAAACGAAGAGCTGCAGATTGTACACGACCAGCACTTAGATTTCGATTTCTCAGTTTATCCCACAACAATGGAGATACTTGGTATCCATACAAACGGTCCACAACACGACGGACCTCCTGAGCCTGCACCAGATGTTGTTTGATATCTCGCACATTCGCCAAGGCGTTTTTGATTGCTTTGGGCGTAATCTCATGAAAGACGAGTCGTTTTACTGGAACCTTTGGCTTTAAAACTTCCATTAAGTGCCAAGCTATGCTCTCTCCTTCACGGTCCTCATCGGTTGCCAGATACAGCTCATCGGCTGACTTCAATAACTTCTTTAAATGTGCAACATGCGCTCGTTTTGCATCTGATACCACATACAAAGGCTCAAAGTCTTTCTCTATATTGATCCCAATTCGGCTCCAAGACTCCTTCTTGATCGCTGCAGGAATTTCCTTTGCCGACCTTGGCAAATCTCGAATGTGTCCAATACTGGCTTCAACAAGATATTCTTTTCCCAAAATTTTTGAGATTGTTTTTGCTTTGGCTGGAGATTCCACGATGACTAATGATTTTCCCATGTTAATTTATTCCTTGATATGGTGGTGGTGGGTAAAGTATTGCTACCTTTTCAAAGACTCGTCAACTACTCTACAGTTTTTTTTCGGATTAAAACCATCCCATATGACTTGAAGAACGTCTACAATTGCCTTTTTTGGGGTCGGTAAAATTTCACGTCTCTTTCGGATAACGAGAAGAGTTCAACAATATTTTTGTTACCATTAGAACATACTGTACCTGTAAAAAAGATAAAACCAATTTTTGACCGGTGATCTTTTATTCTTATTGGAGTCCCAAATGGCACACTCAACGTATCCCAATTTACTATCTCCATTGGATTTGGGCTTTACTACTTTACGAAACAGGGTCTTGATGGGTTCGATGCATACGGGGCTAGAAGAAGACTCTGAAGGATTTAACCGTATGGCAGCATTCTTTGCCCTCAGAGCAAAAGGAGGGGTTGGGTTAATTGTAACCGGCGGATTCTCACCCGATATGTTTGGAGCACTCAAACCACTCGGGTCCAAACTAACGACAAAAAAAGAAGTCCTAAAACACAAAACCGTCACTGATGCAGTCCATGCAGAAGGCGGTAAAATCTGCCTCCAAGTTTTACATGCAGGACGCTATGGGTATCATCCATTGTGTGTTGCCCCCTCTCGGAAAAAATCACCCATCTCAATTTTTACTCCATGGAAACTCCCGCAATGGGGCATCAAACGGACGATTAAGAACTTTGTACGGTGCGTCACACTGGCAAAAGAGGCAGGGTATGATGGCGTCGAGATCATGGGTT
>CALDQI010000759.1:0-2744 GCA_937911635.1 uncultured Pseudomonadota bacterium
GGCGGAGGTGGTGGTTGGCTCTCTGATGGTACAGGAACTGGGAACGCTCCAGGATTATCGGCCTTCGACTTTATAGGCGGGTATAGTGGTACGGTATACGCCGGTTTTGGAGGAGGTGGTGGCCCAGATTCAGGTGCATCCGGTGGTGGTGGAGGTTATTCTGGTGGTGGCGGTGGAGGCTGGGGTTCCAGTAGCGATTACCGTGGCGCTTGTGGCGGTGGCGGTGGTTCATACAACGCTGGAACCAATCAAAACAATCAACCTGCGACCAATACTGGTCATGGCTACGTGATTATTGAGAAACTGTAGTTGCGCGTGTAAAGAACAGCTACTCGTTCTCTTTCGGAACTATCCGAACCTCATCGATATCATCGTCGTATTCTTCTGACTTTGGTTCGATCTCCTTTGGAGTTTCTACCTTTTGAGGAACGACTGGCTCAGGAGGTGGCGACTGTATTTTTTGTACGGTTTCGAGGGACGATTCCTCAACAGGTGGAGGGGACTCATTTTTTGGTGGCTCAAGATTGGTAGCGGGAACTTGCTGGAGTTCGAGTACGCCTCTGGGTATAGACGGTGTACGGGTCCCTTCTTCATGGTAGATATAATCAAAGAGCGTATGATCCATCGTATTGACCAAGGGAGTTGTTGGAGGCGGTATCTCTGCGGTACCCCACATCCGTTTCCACCAATGCACCAGTTGTTTACCTAGACTCCGTTTGTCCTCTACCATGCGTTGGGTTTTTTTGTCATCTTTTAGGTTTTTACGAACCTGTTTCATCGCACGTTCAATGGCTTCCAATGATATGTGTGCTTTGTTACCAGCTTTGTCACCGCAATAATAGCTTTGTCCACGCTTGCATTTTCCGTTGGAATATTGGATTGGAACAGACGCAAATTCTTTGGCGAGTTCTTGACCGGCTTCTTTAAAGTCGTTGTGTTCCCCCAGCAGGTAATCTCCAACGACAGGACGTTTTACAAATAGGAGGAATGCTCCGAAGGCATCTTGAACTTCTGGTTCATATATCGTTCGGACATCGAGATCTTCGATGCTTACAGTTGCATATTGCAGTGTGCAAGGGATGAGTTGATATCGCCCCACCGCAAAGAGATTGGCTGTTCCCTTTTGACCGTTGTACCAGCACTTTTCTGTTAGCCCCCCTTGATGCTCGCGTATTTCTTTGATGCTCATCTCTGTGATCGATTTACCCAAGTTTTTCTTGGGCCAGTCTTCAGGTGAATCTCCGGCACGACCACGATTGACCGAGTTGTAGTTTCCTTCTCCAGAGGCGATGACGTCCAATAACGGCATGACGTCATCTCTCATAGACATCAACTCTTCGAGCGTGAAAGAAAGTGATTCGGCGTTTGCCTGTGCAGGGATTACACATAGCATGCTAAGCATGATGTGAGGGATGAAACGTTTCATAAGGTACCTTATTGTACAACACCCTATGCTATACGTCTATTGCATTATTACAAGATGTAGGTCATGATCGCGAAATAATGAATGAAGGCTGCGATTAAAACGCAGGCATGAAATATTTCGTGGTACCCAAAAATTTCAGGGACGGGGTCAAACAGTTTAAAAGCATAAATGAGTCCACCCGCAGTGTGTAAGAGTCCTTCAATCACGACCAATGTTGTGCAAGTCAATCCGCAAGTTTCTAGCATTTCTGGGAAAAGAGGTAAGCCGATCCAACCGAGCGCGATGTATACAGATGTTCGAAAGACTTTTGGAGAGTTTACCCATACCAGATTGAGTAGAATGCAAAATCCAACACCGCCCCAGAGGGTCCAGAGTACAAAATTGCTGTAGTCACTTTGAAATGCCAGCCAGCAAAAAGGGGTAAAACAGCCAGCAATCATGACACTGATCATGACGTAGTCTAGTCGTCGGATCCAGATTTCAGATTCTATGGTCCACTTCAATCGGTGGTAGCTAGACGAAGTGCCAAGCATTCCGCAGAAACCAAAGCAGTAGAGTGCTATTGGAACCATCGACTCCATTGGAGTAACGTAGAGGAGATACAGTGCAAGTACAATAGACACGAAGAACCCATATTGATGAGAGACTCCACGCAAGTATGGTTTGGGCTTTGATTGATCAGCATAATAGGTAACAGGACGCATAATATCTCATAACGCAAATCAAATATGAGTCTGTAAAAAGTCTAAAATCGACTTCAAGAGTCTTAAATTATTTAGGTGCAATGTCTATTTTTGATTTGGCATTGTTGAAAATTATCTGAGCCAATGAATACACAGTTATGACCTATGTTCTATGAAACGATGGTAGTGGTGCGCGTTGTGAGGCGATTGTTGTAGACTGATGGAGTTACCTTAGTTGGAGTAGTTGGTATGATTAGAATCCCTTTTATGTTGGCCCTTATAGGCTGCCGAGCGACGTCAGAGAAATCACTCGTTCAAACGGTGGATACTGGAACAGTCGAAGCCATTGATGCGGATGGTGATGGCTATTTATCCGATGAAGATTGTGATGATGGCAATGCCTCCGTCAATCCAAGTGCCAGTGAAGTGTGCGATGGGATTGACAATGACTGTAATGGAGATGTAGATGATGGTGTTACGGAGACTTTTTTTCAAGATGCCGATGGTGACGGCTATGGAGATCCGGAAGCGCAGATAGAATCCTGTGAAAGTCCAGAGGGCTATGTCCCTTTCTCATCCGATTGTGACGATTCAAATGATGCAGTATTTCCAGGTTCTGAAGAATTGTGTGATGG
>CALDQI010000760.1:0-4722 GCA_937911635.1 uncultured Pseudomonadota bacterium
GACCACACTCAATGAGTGGTAATCTAGTTGCTGACGCTTCTGCTGCTATCGGAGACACATCAATATCTGTTGACGACGGTAGTTTAATGCAAGTCGGTGACATATTAGAATTTGGTGACGCAAGTAATGTACCTTCAACTGACGGTGCACCTTCTGGATTCTTTTATAAGATAACTGCAATATCAACAAACTTACTAACAATCGCAAGATTTAATCCTCAGACAGGTCAAACTGAAACTGGTGGTTTAAGACACGCTGTTGTTGATAACGCTAAAGTCCTAAGACATTGGGAATACTACTTTAACTTTTCTTCTCCACCAACTACAACAGATGACGTATCTGCTGCTGGTGGTTCACTAGACGAAATGCATATCGCAGTAATAGATGAAGATGGTGGAATTACAGGAACTGCTGGATCAATCCTAGAAACTTTCGAGGGTGTTTCACAGGCTAATGACGCTAAAGACGCTTCTGGTAATTCAAATTATTACCCACAAGTAATATATCAAAAATCTAAATTCATTTATTGGATAGATCACATTGCTACTTTATCAGACGGTCTTGCTAAAACAGGAACAACTTTTGATAATACAGTTGGTGACGCATTTGTAGTGTCTAGTACTTCACTTGTAAGTGGTACAGACGATTATGCTATCACTAATGCTGAGGTTGCTACTGCATATGAAAAATTTAACGACAAAGAGAATGTTGATTTAAGTTTACTATTATGTGGACCATCTCAAACAAGTGCTGACGCAACTGGAGACACAAAAGCGACTGCTGTTATGGATATCGCAACAGCAAGAAAAGATTGTGTTGCTTTCATATCGCCTGCAAGAGCAGACGTAGTTGGCGTTGCAAATGCAATCAATACAAATAATGGTCCCGACGGAAGAATTTATTATTATACATCATGCAATGATTTAAATTATGGAAATACAAGGAAAGATTAAATTAATAGGAGAAACACAACCGTACGAATTCTATTGCTGATGAACTGCGACACCACCCCTATCATTCCAGACACAATTACAACGGTCATCATCGGAATTACAACCCAAAATTGTAGTCCCCCAAGCCAATCGCAATTTTGTACAACGAACGAGTTGAGTACAAACACACCAATTGGAGCCAATAAAGGGAGTATTTGGTTGTATACCTCCCCCATCCACCAACGGACAAACGGCTCATCCTTATACGGATGTTCAATTGTCAGTAAAACAATGAGGCCTGATACTATACCAAAGACAAAAGATGATTCGTAGCCCAACACATCAAGCAACGGAATCTGTGAGCAACCAATGGCGATTGCAAGATATACCCAAACCATTAGCCTACCCTCTTTAATACAAGTGAAAACGGCCCCACATTTCTTTCAATCTCTTGAGAAACGACACTGCTGATGGTGACTGAGTCAACATTTGAGAAGTGAAAAGCACATCTCCCAAACGCAAACGATGGTTTCCCAACGAATTCAACAAGTGAGTGCTGTTCACTACACGACGAACATGTCACGTAAATATGTTCCGGAGCCGTTTCACCTGCTCTCCATCTGACGACACCAGAAATAAAATCAACTGTCACGATTTTGTCGTTATTTGGGCAACATACTTTGTATCCTCCCTGATGATTTGCAAACAGTCTGGACTTATTTGATTCGACAACTTCGACTTTATGGAATGAACCAAAACCAAAACACTCATAACTTACCCCCTTAGTACCATCGATAGAAATGAGACCATTCGAGTGCCACAAATCGAACTGAGCAAACAGTGATTGGCGAGGCAATGAATCGTCTACAAATACGAGATATGCGTCTAAATTAGATCGTGGAAACGGCATCCAAACTCCTGAGTGTCATTTATAATGCATTGATTTGAACGGATGTGAAGTGGATAATTTTTTACTAACGAATATAGTACACCTAACCTACACGATTGGTTACTTTGATAAATTTACCTTTCAAAACTGGAGTACTACATGAGCCTTTCAACAATTGAGCAACAGCTCGGAGAACAAGCAGAACACCTTCTCGGCTTTGCATCACCCAAAATTTCTAAGGACCGTCTTTCCTTACCCAGCCCCACTTTCGTAGATGATGTATTTGCAGATTCGGATCGCAACATTCAGACATTGCGCTCTTTGCAAACATTGTTCAACCATGGACGATTGGGTGGTACTGGGTACGTCAGCATCCTCCCCGTCGATCAGGGTATTGAACATTCAGCAGGTGCCTCTTTTGCCAAGAACCCTGATTATTTCGATCCCAAAAACATCATCGAACTCGCGATCGAAGGCGGATGCAATGGTGTTGCAACCACTTTTGGGGCATTGGGTATGACAGCAAGAAAATACGCTCATAAAATCCCCTATATCTTGAAGATCAATCACAATGAGTTGTTGACGCATCCAAACACCTACGACCAAATTATGTTTGCGCAGATTAAAGAAGCTTGGAACCAAGGCTGCGTTGCCGTTGGTGCAACCATATATTTTGGAGCACCGGAGTCCAATCGACAAATCCAAGAGGTCTCCAGAGCATTTGCCATGGCACACGAACTTGGAATGACAACGATTTTGTGGTGCTACATTCGAAATTCAGGTTTCAAAAAAGATGGGGTCGATTACCACACCGCAACAGATCTGACAGGACAAGCAAACCATTTGGGCTCTACCATTGGCGCTGACATCGTTAAGCAAAAGCAGCCTACCGTCAATGGAGGGTATAAAGCACTCAATTCTGGAAACTCTTCGTATGGAAAACTGGATGAACGAATTTACACAGAATTGTGCTCCGATCATCCAATCGATTTGACTCGTTATCAAGTTGCCAACTGCTACATGGGGAGAATTGGACTCATCAATTCAGGTGGAGCGAGTGGTGCCAATGACTTTGTACAAGCAGTTCAAACCGCCGTTATCAACAAACGAGCCGGAGGTATGGGTCTAATTTCAGGTCGCAAGGCGTTTCAGCGTCCCCGTGCAGAAGGGATTCGTCTGCTCCATACAATCCAAGATGTGTACTTGTGTGACGGCGTGACCATTGCATAGAAACACCATCGTTGATTGATGCATGTAAATGCCCTAAACATCAAGTGGTGTTTGGGGCATTTTTATTGGTCTAACCACTTGACTGGTGTAATATTGTGAATAACTAGCCACATACACTACGTTTTGGATCAATCATCTAAAGGACTCACAACTATGTCTGAAGAGAAGAATAGAAGCAGCCGTGGGCTACTGACCATCATTTTGCTAACCATGCTAATGGTATTCTCCATCTTACTCTTGGACGGCATGTCCAACAAACAGAAGAGCAGTTTTTCCGACTTACTGCAAGCCATCAACAACGGCGCTGCCGTCGAAGTTAAGATTAAAGGCCAAGACATCGAGTATAAAACCAGTGAAAATGGTAAGTTTACCCAGGTTACAGGGCCAACAGAAAGCGACTATTTATTGCAATTACTGGCTGAAAAGGAAATTCCACATTCATACGAAGTAGCATCTTCCGGCTCTTTCCTTCACAACATCATGCCATTAATGACGTTTGCAATGGCCGGATTCTTAATTTATTTTGTGTTTCGTCAAATTCAAGGGGCCAATGGTCGAGCGATGAGCTTTGGTAAATCAAGAGCAAAACTGCTAGAAGATGGGGATACCCAAATTACATTCGCCGATGTAGCAGGCTTAGAAGAAGCAAAAGAAGAAGTTGAAGAGGTCGTGGACTTCCTCAAAGAACCACAGAAGTTTACTCGTCTCGGTGGGAGAATCCCAAAAGGACTGTTGATGGTTGGACCTCCTGGAACTGGAAAGACGCTTCTTGCAAAAGCCATTGCTGGTGAAGCTGGCGTCCCATTTTTCTCCATCTCCGGTTCGGACTTCGTTGAAATGTTTGTGGGCGTTGGAGCCAGTCGCGTCAGAGATTTGTTCGAACAGGGAAAAAAGAACAGTCCTTGTATCATATTCATTGATGAAATCGATGCTGTCGGCCGTCAAAGAGGTGCAGGTATGGGTGGTGGTCACGATGAGA
The DNA here is from genome assembly GCA_937911635.1 of uncultured Pseudomonadota bacterium. Taxonomy (GTDB): domain Bacteria; phylum Myxococcota_A; class UBA796; order UBA796; family UBA796; genus CAJWHX01. The sequence goes on from CALDQI010000760.1 coordinate 4,031, forward strand.
GAGAGCAAACCCTCAATCAACTTCTGGTTGAAATGGACGGTTTCGAAGCCAATGAAACCGTCATCCTAGTCGCAGCAACAAACAGACCTGACGTTTTGGATTCCGCTCTGTTGCGTCCAGGTCGATTTGACCGCCGGGTCTACATTGGAAATCCAGATGTAAAGGGAAGAAAAGCCATTCTCGAGGTTCATGCCAAGAGGACATTGCTGGCAGAGGATGTTGAATTGGGAGACATTGCGAAAGGCACACCTGGGTTCAGTGGCGCTGATCTAGAAAACCTTGTAAATGAGGCGGCATTGATCGCAGCAAGAGCAAACAAAGATCAGGTATACTTAATCGACTTTGAAAGTGCAAAAGATAAAGTGACGATGGGTTTGGAGCGCAAATCGATGGTCATTCCACAAGAGGAAAGAAAGCGCACTGCGTTTCACGAAGCCGGTCACGCACTGGTTGCGAAGGCACTGCCAGAGGCTGATACTGTCCACAAAGTCAGCATCGTCCCAAGGGGTCGAGCTCTGGGGGTAACGCAGATGTTCCCAAAAGGTGACCAACTCGGTGCCACAACGGAACAGCTCAATACAAAACTCATCGTATTTATGGGTGGTAGAGCTGCTGAAGAGATCATCTTCAACGAAATCACCACCGGTGCTCAAAATGATATCCAACAGGCTACAAAGATTGCACGTGCGATG
>CALDQI010000761.1:0-3444 GCA_937911635.1 uncultured Pseudomonadota bacterium
TCCAGTTGGATGTTTCCGACTGTAGCAGAAGCCGCCCAACCGTCCAAGTCGGCATCGGTTAAACACAGGGTGGTGGAAGATAGTTCCGCCGCTCCGATGTGGGTGAAGGCATCGTTGTCATCACAATCCCCATCACAGGTGCTCTGACCGTCACCATCGGTATCCGCCGGCTGCAAAGTGGTGTCCGCATCATCGCAGTCCCCATCACAGGTGTTGAATCCATCTCCATCCCCATCCAGAAGGTTGAGGGTGGCATCATTGTCGTTGCAGTCCCCATCACAGGTTGTGAAATTGTCCCCATCGACATCCGAGAGATTGAGGCTAGGGGATTGGTCGTTGCAGTCTCCATCACAGGTCGACGCACCATCGTTGTCCAAATCATCTTGATTGAGGGTGGCATCGCCGTCATTACAATCTCCCGCACACACAGACAGTCCATCGCCATCGTTGTCTACTGGTGTGGCGGAAGAATTTCCATCGTCACAATCTGTACCGGCAAGGATGTGTTCGCTGGTTGTATTGGCATCGCCGAATCCATCGTCGTCGGAATCGGTCATACAGTCGGTTGTCGAATCCAGTTCAGCGGCTCCGGGGAATGTAAAGGCGTTCGCATCGTCGCAATCTCCCTGACAGACTGTAAAGCCATCGCCGTCGTCATCGAGTCCCGTCAGTGTTGCATCGGTATCATCACAGTCGGTTCCACTGTCCACACTGGGTATCTGAGTGGCATCGCCATACCCATCGCCATCGTCGTCCTTCATACAGGTGGTTTCCGAGTCAAACGGTGCAGCACCTGGATGTGTGGAGGCACTGGTATCGTCGCAGTCTCCATCACAAGTAGAATATCCGTCGCCATCGGCATCCTCTGCCGTTAGCCTAAAGTCAGCATCGTCACAGTCCAGCCCACCCGAGGCAGCCGATCCCCAACCATCCCCATCGGAATCGTCCATACAAATGGTCAACGACTCTTCTTCTGCCGATCCAGGGAAGGCGTACTGGTTGGCATCGTCACAGTCTCCATCACATGTGGTGAAGCCATCGCCATCGTCATCCATTTGGGTCAGGGTGGCGTCGTCGTCATCACAATCTGTGCCGTATCCCGCACCATCACCCCCAACAGAACTGCCCCAGCCATCGCCATCGGCATCTTTTAAACACTCTGTCGTCGAGTCGTGTATGGCAGCCCCTGGATAAATCGTGGCGTCGTTGTCATTGCAGTCACCTGCGCAAGTCGTGAAACCATCCTCATCCTCATCCACAATACTGAGTAGGGCATTGGTATCGTCACAATCCCCATCAAACTCGGTAAAGCCATCTCCATCATCATCTACGGCTAAGGCGTTCTTGGGGTGTTCAACAGTGCAAGCGAATAGTAGGGTTAGGATGGAAAGCATAACAAATCCTTGTGTAGAACCTTTATCGACGTTGTACTTTGTATCGTTTCAGTCCTCTTTCGTCATGGCAATATTTTTTCGAGATTGTGATAGAATTTAGAGGTCATTTAATAGGTCTGTCGAAAATACTATGTTGTTCACTCTTACACTCCTGTTCGCTTGCCAGAAGCAAGTTCGACCAATTCGTACAAAGATACCGCGTGATTGGGTTCATCAACCCCCCATTAACTGTGGTGTTGGACATTGTGACTTGAATGTGGTCGACAATGACCTCCGAACCTCGATAGATATAGCCACAGAATATGCACAGATTCATTTGGCTGAGAAATTGTCCCATCATAAACTGACCGTCACCGACGCAGGTATTATCCCACTTACGGATGAAATGCTTGACCTGGAACATCATCTTCTTGATGAGCACACCGTTGTTCAAGAGGCTGTACACATTTACTTGGAACATGGAGTGAACAGTATGTATGTGTTGGTCTGTACAGAAGACCCTTTACCCATTGAATAAGGATTTTCTTTTCTACAGTGTCCTTACTAAGGTGATAGTATCGGTGTCTATGACGAATGCTAATAAACGTGATATATTTCACCCCATATGCTTAATTTGACTTGAAGTATTGGAGAATAGATGTTTGTTCAGTTCATAATGATGTTGTTGTTGGCAGTTGGTGTTGTGACAAATGCCCATGCCGAAGATACAAGTGGTGATAAACACCACATGGAAAAGCATCGAATTACCGTCCTTGAGTTTGAGGGTGTCGATGTGGAACAAGCCCTGTTGGTTTCATTGGCGGACGAAGCACGTGTTGCTCTCTTAGATGATTTGAATCTTGGTGACTTCATCATTCTCACCCATGACAATACGCTCACAATCCTTAGTGACATGGGTCTGACGGAGAGTGCTTTTGAGGGTAAAGATGCTGTCGAGATCGGACGGAATATTCACGTGGAGTACATCATCACTGGAACGGTTGCAAAAGTCGATAGAACCTATATCGTAACCCTAAAGATGTACGACACAAATACTGCCAAACTATTGTATGCCAGTCATGTGGAGTCCAAAAGATTGTCGAAATTGTATAAACGAGTCTACAAATCTACTCAAGAAGGTATTGATAAATATTTGGTACTGAACGAGTAGCACAAGTTCATCTAAGGCGAACGGTGTCTTCGAAGATACGTGGGCTTAGTTGAGTTGAATTACGATTTTCTCAATCTTCCGCTCTTTCAATTCTCTTTTGAGACGTCGAACCTTCTTTTGCCCAGCGTACTTTACAGTGAGTTCTTCTGTGCACAACGGGATGGCCGTTTGAAAAGGTGCAGTACCAACCTTTTTTCCATCAATGATTAGGTCGGCAGGTACCGGCTCTCTTTTGGCGTTCAGTACCACAACGTTGATTCCAGCCTGTTTGGGTTGTAGAGGGATTTGCTGCTCCTTTACATCTCCAGGATTGACGGTAATGTATTTTCCACTTGCTTCAAAGCATTCATCTTGGACAGTAGCGGTGTATTTACCTGGGATGTCCAAACGTTTCTTGTCAAATCGAGTGCGTGTGATGGTTTCAAAGCCTTCAGGTCCTTCTAAGCGAATGTTGGTTTTAGTGGGTTCTGTAGCAATACTAAGCGTCGCAAAACTAGCTCTCAACGCAATGGTGAATGACTCCTTGGCTTTTAATTCAAGCGTCTGATTCTCCGGAGCATATCCTTCTTGAATGAACTGCACATTGAATCTTCCGGGCGGCACATCTTTGGTACAGGATACCTGTGAACAGATTCCTACAGGGGTACTACCAACGAGGATGGTGGTTGGCGTTTTTGCATTGAATTGCTTGCTTTTAAAGACAACGGAGACTTTTTTACCAGTCAACTGATTGCTAGCCAAGGCTATGTTTTCGACAACTAGGGCCTTCGTTTCTGGATTGGTTTTGTCTAGCAGTACGAACTTGTCGGTGTCTCTCAGAGTTTTTTGTCCCATCAAAGACCCGGTCAGCGTGTCGTGGAGTTTCAGGGTTAAAATGTACATGTCATCAATTTGTCCGAT
>CALDQI010000762.1:0-2544 GCA_937911635.1 uncultured Pseudomonadota bacterium
GATGGTACAGGGAAGACGTTTTCCTTTGGATATCCAAAATTACGGCGAATAGAGATCAAGGAAAGCAATCTACAGTGTGTATTTCCAACAACGTTGCCTCATCTTGAATGCCTCAGTCTCATCGATTGTGCTCACTGTAAGGTCATTGAATTACCGGAGATGCCTTGCCTCAGTCGTTTGAGGGTGCAAGGAGTTCCTGTTGATGTCCTTGATTTACCAGAGTTGCCAGCATTGTTTCATTTGGATCTCTCTCTAACCAATATAGACAGGTTGAACTTATCAAAGGTTCCAAATGTTAGGCACCTTGAGTTGCAACATACCAAGTTGGAATCACTGGATTGTACGGCGGCCTCATCGTTGCGGTTTTTGTCGGTTCATGGAACACCACTCAAGCAGTTGATTGGGCTTTCTTCTTCTGTAGAAGTGTTGATGCTTCATCAAACCGAACTCACAAAGAAGCCTACTTTGGAAGCGGTACAGTATTTGACATTTGGTGAAACGACTGACAACAATTGGCCTAAATTACAGAAGATGATTGAGTATTTAGAACAAAAGATGTGGATTCGAGCTGGTGAAAATTATAACGAGAGTATGCTTGAGCCGTTGAAGTATCATTTCGGAAGTTGTTTACATTCAGGTCGCATTCGCAGACTTCAATGCGAGTTTTCATGTCGGCATGACTATCTTGATCTGAACTTTACCACTGATGGCAAGGCAGTGGTAGCTACAGATCCAGGGTGGGATGGGGAACGATTGAGTGTTATTGAAGAGGATGTTGAAGATCTGGCTGTCAATTCTTTACAAGTGCAGTGTCTCTATGAAAGTTTGTTTGGCTCTGCATACTTTGATTTAGAAGAAGAAGACTTAATAAAGGTGTTGTGCTTTGAGTCCACTGGGAATGGAGATGGAGAAGACAATGCAGAAGTCTATTACATCAATCCTCAGATACCATTGAAGCAATTGAATTCGGATCGTATTGGTCCCTGTCCTTCTGGTGCACAAGCGTGGGAGGTTCGAAATTACGCCGGCTCTGAAAATGTTGGGATGTTACGATATCCAGGAGGTTCTATTCGATTGGACGGCTGTCAAATTAATAGGGTGCCTCTTTCCTCTATAAAATTTCAGATAATGCTTTGGCTTGCGTACCGAGAAGTCCATCGACCTTTGCTACCAAAGATGAGCCGGCAACAGAGACTTGATTCATGGATGGTTGGTATTGCTAAGAGTATATATCCATCTCTCAAAGAATGGGAGTGGAGTCCTGATGACTGGAATGAGTTGGTTCCATCGACTCCCATGACTTTTACATAATCTCGTCTAGATAAGGTTATTTCTTCAGCATGGACTTGTATATCTCGAGTCCCTTGGAGAATTTTGGATCCATTTCAGTGAAGTATCCGACCATCCAATGTGGAGCGTTGTTATATTTTCTTGCATATAATGAATAGGCTGGGAAGGACTCTGTAACAGGTGTTGGAACACCAGGTTTGACGGTGGGCTGAGTATCGTTTGGCAAAAATCCTCGCAGGTGTTTGATGTGTTTGAATTGTTTAATCAAATGCACACCAGTGCCATTACCTGCATGCTGTATATCCAGTTCATCAATCGTGTAGTCTTGATAAGCGCCAAGGGTAACCGCCAGTGCATCCGTGACAATGAGTTTGCGTAGATTGTTCAACCCAGATGGTAGCATTGGTACAGTACCAGGATTGGCTGTGCGAAGCGTTCTAGTATAGTACCATCCACCATAGTGCCAGGGTTTGGACTCAAGACTGAATCCAATCTTCAATGTTTCCAATTTGGGAAGCCCTGTTAAGAAGTCTAAATTTTGCAATGCAGAATTGCTGATGCAAATCCGATTGATGTGCCTTAGGTCGGTAATTTCTTTTGGTACACTCGTAAATGGAACGGTTGCCATCTCAAGCACTTTCAACTTTTTACAATGTAGGATACTGCTTGGGAACTTGGCCAAGGGATTGAACGAAATATTGAGATGCACAAGATTGGGGGGGAGTTCGTCCAGAACGTCTAAATTGCAATTGATGACTTTGAGTGTAGTAAGGTTGGGAAAAGAAGCTAGGTCTGGTACGTCTTCTTTACGCATCGAAACCAAGGTGAGCGATTTGAGATTTTCTCTACAAGCGTCTAGATACAATTCTCGAAAGTGCATGTTTTCAAGGTTCAATTCAGTAACCGAGGCTGGTACAGTACATGACACCAAGTTTCGATAGCCTTTCCAACACATCATAGTCGATGTCATCGTGTAGCATATAATAACACCCATACTCTACAGACCACACGCCCACCTCATCATTGAACCAGCCCGCTCCAGCATTGTGATAAGCCTTGCCGATTGTAGGGATAGGGCAACGTTGTTCCGCTGCTATGTCGTATGCAATAGCGTTACGTTTGTTTCGACGGATAGCTCGGTTGTAGTCGTTGGTAGCTTTACGAAGTAACTTGACTTGTTTAGAAGAGCAGCCGCCCCACTTGCGATGGGACTTGGCGAAGGAAGCTTCTGAACGGTAAGATGATAATGACATA
>CALDQI010000763.1:0-2090 GCA_937911635.1 uncultured Pseudomonadota bacterium
ACAACAGTATCTCCCGGCATAGAACCAGTTGTACTTAGGTCAAGTGTCGAACCACTTCCAACAACATTACCCCCTATCGACCATTCATAGTTCATTGTCGGAGTTTCATCAGGGTCTGTCACACTGCTTGAACAGGTCAACACATCATCATTGTATATCGTCCCTGTAGGAGTCACCGTTACAGACCCAACGATTGGAGGTGTATTTCCAATCACCACACTGACTGTACCGGCAACTCCATCAGCGATACCATCATTTGGTGTCACCACTACAGTCCACTGTTCTCCTTTCGATGTCGCTGAACTCGGAAGCATACTCGATGTGTATAACGTTTGAGCCTGGCCACCCAACTGCCACTCATAACCATAGGTTGGTGTAACACCCTCTGGATCAATCGATGGGGTATCCATCGTGACATTCAATCCATCTGAGGTCACTGGAGTATTGGGATTGATACTAACTACCGGTGCCGAAGGTACACCGTTCACCGTAAAGTTGATTTGGTCCGAATCCGTCAATCCATCGCTGTCAGTTGCAGTCACAACCAAATTATAGGTGCCAAAGGTCAGAGATGAATCGGAGAAGGTTGCCGTTCCGGAACTCGTTGCACGTTGCGTAGAAAAGGTATTTCCGTTCATCACCCAATCCAAAGATACAACATCAGCTTGGTCCTGAGCATCGGACACCATGACCGTAAACGAGATGGGACTGCCTTCACTAACCAAGCCTCCATCGGATGGACTATCTATCGTAATCGATGGCGGAGTGCCTACCGTATACTGCACCAACTTCGTACAGGTTTCACCGAGTTCATCAGCAACTTGCATCGTAATTATGTGTGAGTCTACAGATAAACCGGCGTATGTAAATACGATGTCGCCGTCGGTTGTCGGAATTGAGTTCCCAATCACCCCGTCTTTATCAGACGACCATTGTACAGTCAGCCAATCTGACGATACATCCGCGTCACCTGCTGTAGCAGTGAATGTAACCACATCACCTTCTGGTCCGGCTGAACCATCTATGGGCGATACAATCTCGCATTCGGGGGCTGAGTTTGGCGGACCGACATTGATGACAACGGTCTCCGTTGTCTCTTTGCCACTACTGTCTTCTACATGTAGTTCTATCGCGTGCTGACCTTCACTAAGGTTTCCATACCCCAAGACCTGTCCTGTATTGTTTGGTTCCGCATCTACCTCCAGTAATTCACCGTCGATATTGGATTCCCAAAAGGCAGACAACACCTCTTCATCGTCTTCAGCATCAGTTATCAAACCTTCAAAAGTGATCAACTGGTTAGAGTAATATACACCATCAGTCATTGGGCTAACAATCTGTACCTGTGGAGCCTCTGTTGGCTCGATTGATACCACGATTGAATCTTCTCCCCTGCTGTTTTCAGCATCGCGAACCGCAAGGGTGATCTCGGTGGATTCTAATCCAAGAGAGAGTTCACATGTAGTTTCCCCATTTTCGTCTGGAATGACCCCATCACAGACAATTTCTCCGTTCACATACCAGACTGTCGTCAACTGATCAGGTGTATGGTTGGAATCTGTAACGGAACCTACAAACTGCGTTGCAATCCCCTCGAGCACTACATCCCCATTGGCGTGAGAAACAATCTCCGCCTTAGGAGCTGGGTTTTGTACAGTGATGCTTTTGTCAGTCTGACAAGCGGTGAGACTGATCAGTCCAAAGGGGGTCAAAAGACGCATAGGGGCACTCCGAATAGGTATATCTGACTGTATCGAATTCGAATTTGGATGTAAATGCATTTACACCGACGATGATGGTGCTACTATCGACACCCCTACCAATGGAAGAAGTGATTCTGAGCGGTCGGAACCATGGTTCGTCAGTATTTGAAACCAAAACCTCAACTGACACCGTTCTGAGTCTATTCGGAATCATTCCGTCATAGAACAAATGTGTAACGCCATATTATATGTTGAGGAATCAGTGTGATTCTGACATGAGACGTGTGTTATCAATCACATCCTTGGAACAACACTGGGTATTAGGGCAAGTACACCATATTTCACTGACTTAAAAAGGATAAAGAAACTTAACCCAATAAGTGTAAG
>CALDQI010000764.1:0-3097 GCA_937911635.1 uncultured Pseudomonadota bacterium
TTGGCAATAGGGAGCGTGATCGTCCCAACACCACTCGAACACCAATCCACTCATATCGTGAAAGCCCCACAGATTGGGCTCTTTCATACCCACATCAGGCATCTCTTCACAGCCGGACTCTTCTGTCCAACCAAGTGTAGAGATATCATTACCTCCCGAGTATCGAAGGTCATCTCTAGTACGGGCTGCAAACTCCCACTCTGCCTCTGTTGGTAAACGGAATCCATTCGCACTGCGATTCCAATCGACAGCTCCATTTGCAATGGTGTAGGCTGGCTCAAGTTCTAAGGTTTCAGAAAAGACATTGCAGAATCGAATGGCTTCCCACCAGCTAATCTGATGTACAGGTTTTTTGCTGCCCACTTGCGTGGATGGATTGTCGCCCATCAAATGTCGCCACAGCCCCTGCGTTATCAAGACTGCGGACATCTCAAAGGCCCTGATATCCACGCGATGTCTCGGCATGGAGTCAGGCGTCAATTCAGACTCAGGCATCGCACCCATCCACAGTATTCCTTTGGGCATTTTCACCATAGAATGGTCCACAAACTTCTGTAAATCTTGAGCAGAGTTAGAAGACTCCATCGTCATCTCTTGCAACTGAGATCCCAACCGTCTTGCCTGCTCGCGATCAATCGGAAGTTGCCATGCCCCCGAACCATCGTTGATCTCTAAGATCAAGCGATGGTCATCTACTGGAAGAACAGAGAAGGACAGCTTCGGATTGGACACAGAACCCCTCAATTACAGCCAGATGATGTGTAGCAACAATTTACAGATAAACGAAACCACTCTTCTGTGGGATCTGGAGAATCTACAATCACCAGATACAACCGCTCTTCCGATGAAGACTCGTAGAGTTTCAAGGAATCTGTACGGCCCACACCGCGTTTTGAACTCATTTCACAAGAGTACTGTGGATACAATGGATAATCTGGTATTGGACAGTCATTCTCTTCAATGTTGTAGGGGAATGCTATCAGATCAAAATCACCACAACGGGTCTCTACTTCAATGTCGCAATACATCCCATTTGCTGGATGCACAAGGATAAACGAGTGTTCTGGAGATGCATAATCCCCGTCAAACTCAACATCACACCCCCACTCAACAGAAGAGTAGTGGGCCCGTGTGAAAAAATTTGTAGCGCCACTGGAGGTCGCATCAACAACATCTCCATCGAACAGACGACCTGAAGCACACTGATACTCGGGTAAGTCATTCATATAGACAGGGTCCCATTTACAATCCAAAGCATTTGGATCCTCTGAGTCCTCTGTATCTGTATCATCGGAGGGTTCATTGGATGGCTCATCACCGGGCTCTGAAGGTTCATTGGATGGCTCATCGCCTGGTTCTACCGCTACAGGTCCTACAGCTCCAGTGTCGATCGGACTACTGCCAACTTTAAATGCTTCACAAGCCGTCATCAGTCCGCACAATCCCAACAACCCAAATCTTATACTCATACCATCTCCACTGTTCCATTATATAACACTGTAGCATATCCAATGACAATTAACCCACTGCCGCTTTTCCAGCGTCAACCAATTCTGCATATCGACCGTTTAACGCTAGTAATGCACTGTGCGTACCCTGTTCCACAACTTGACCTTGCTCCAAGACAACGATGGAATCCGCTTGTTGAATCGTACTCAAACGATGGGCAATCACGATCACTGTTTTTTGTACAAATATATTTTCAATCGCCCGCTGAATCTTGGCTTCTGTCACAGAATCAACGGAGGCTGTTGCCTCATCTAGAATCACAATGTTGGCATCTGTAGCCATAGTTCGGGCAAATGTGAGTAACTGCCCCTCTCCTACACTCAGGTCACCACCTCGTTCTCTCAATACTTTATCCCAGCCCAATCGATTGATGAATCCATCTGCACAAGTCAGTTTGGCAGCCGCCTCTGCTTGTTCCAGTGAGATATCTGGGTTTTCCAGCATTACATTAAAGGCAAGGGATCGACTGAAAATCTGTAAATCTTGACGAACAGCCACGACTTGCTTTCGAAGAGAAGGTACAGCACAGGTGGACAACTCCACACCATCCAGTTTGATGCTCCCTCGATAGCCCGTATACGACCGGTCCAAAATCCTAGTCAGTGTCGTTTTTCCTGAGCCTGAAGAACCAACAACTGCAACCACCTGACCAGGCTGAATCTCCACATCAATCCCTTTAATGACATCATCAGCATCATCGGAATACGCAAACTGTAAATTTGAAATCTGAATATGACCCTTCGCAGATTGGACATCAACACCACTTAGGTCCATCGGCTCCTGCTCATCGACCAAACCAAAGATTTTACTCACAGCAGCCAGTGCTCGTTGAATGACCGACATCTTTTGAGAAATATCCCTTACTGGAGTCAACAACCGATTGAGATAATCAATGAAAGCAACCATCAATCCCGCACTCTGAATCTCAATGCCCTCCATTCCAAGCCAGAGACCCATTTGACCACTCCCATACCACAGCAACGACGCAATAAAGAGTGAAGACAGTCCGTCTACCAACGCAAACATTAAAGAATCATAAATGTTGGATTCCATCGCCGCATTTCGATACTTCAGATTTCGAACGTCAAACTGAGCCTCTGAACGCTCCTCTCCACCAAAGAGTTGAAGAATCTCCACCCCATCGATCTGCTCTGACAAATAGGCATTGACACTGGCAATCGAGTCACGAATGGCTATAAACAAACTCTTCAAACGTCTACGGACGAGTTCTATCAATCCAATCAGAATTGGAGAACTGATCAAGGTCAACATGGTGAGTTCAACATCCAAATAGAGCATCGCGCCCAAACACCCCACCACCATCAAAATATCGAGCGCTATCGTAACAATACCCGCTCCGATCACCTCACCAAGCGCATCCACATCATTGGTCATTCGAGTGAGCAAAACCCCTGCTGGACGCTTGTCAAAGAAGGACAATGGCAATGAAAGAACACGTTCATAGAGCCATTCTCGGAGACGCACCAGCATACGCATGCCGGCCCACGAAAGTCCAAGAGCATACCCAACCGATAAAACATAGGAACAGAGAGCCACTCCCAAGTACATCCAAGCCACTTGAGTCAAG
>CALDQI010000765.1:0-2556 GCA_937911635.1 uncultured Pseudomonadota bacterium
AATTGAGATACAATTATCTCGACTGTTCTACCAAAGGAGTCCACTATGACCTGTGCAATTCCAATTAAGTTTGCCATCTTCACCACGACTCTTCTATTGTTCTCGTGCGGTGAAGAGTCTAAGGAAATTGAAGTCAACACCGAAACGCTTGAAGAGGAAAAACTCGATGCTGACGGGGACGGTTATTTTGGGGATGAAGATTGCGACGATCAGGACGCCCAAACCAATCCAAATGCTGAAGAACTGTGTGATGGAGTGGATAACAACTGCGATGGGTTGGTTGATGAAGGTGTTCGACAGGTCTACTTTGAAGACGTTGACGGAGATGGATTCGGAGGTGTAAACTATATAGAGTCATGTGTCCTTCCAGAAGGGTATGTACCTATTTCCAGCGACTGTAACGACCAAAACCCAACTGTCTATCCGAGTGCTCCGGAGCAATGTGATGGTATTGACAACAATTGTGATGGGGATGTCGATGAAAACCTCTACATTACCTGGTACCTAGACTATGATGGGGATGGCTTTGGAGATCCCAACTTCTCCAATAACGACTGTGATCCGGGAACTGGCTATGTCTCCAACGATGAAGATTGTGATGATCTAAATGCTGGTGCTTTCCCAGGGAATCCTGAAATATGCGACGGAATCGACAACGATTGCGATGGCGATGTTGATGGGAATCTCTCAAACACCTTCTATACAGATGGCGATGGCGATGGATTTGGGGATCCAAACAATGCAGTTTCTGTGTGCAACACGACGAATGGACTTGTAGAAAATGCAGACGATTGTAACGACAGTGATGCCTCCGCCTACCCTGGTGCCAGTGAAATCTGTGACTCGATTGACAACAATTGTGACGGTGTCATCGATGAAAATCTAGTGTCGACTTGGTATCTGGACAACGATCAAGATACATTCGGAGATCCCTTATACCAAACGCAGAGTTGCAATCGACCCGTTGGTTACACGGACAATCCACAAGATTGTGATGATACCAGTGCTAGTGTCTCCCCATTTGCCATTGAAATCTGCGATACCATCGACAACAACTGTGATGGACAAATCAATGAGGGACTCGATGCCACTTACTACATCGATGCAGACGCAGATGGATACGGAAATTCGACCATCTCACAGATTGCTTGCTCACAACCTCAAGGCTATGTACTGAATCCTGATGACTGCAATGACGCGTCGGCATCTGCCTCTCCAGTATCAGCGGAAGTCTGTGATGGAATTGACAATGACTGCAACGGTTCCACCGACGAAGGGGTCGAACTCACCTTCTATCTTGACTACGACCAAGATGGATTTGGAGATCCGAATCAACCCTACAATGGATGTTCTCAGCCACAGTTTTACACGACCAATGACTTAGACTGTAATGATGGATCTGTACTCTCGTTTCCCAATGCGAGTGAAGTTTGTGACACCCTAGATAACAATTGTGACGGAAGTGTCGATGAAACCTTCGTCACGAATGGATTGTATATGGACATTGATAATTGCGGAAGCTGTGGCAATGATTGCAGTGGCTTGGCGTTTGACAATGCCAGTTCAATCTGCGATGTCAGCCTCACTACACCAGATTGTGGCTTTGAGTGCGACGTCGGTTTCTTTGACGCCAATGCCAACAGTGCGGATGGATGCGAATGTGAATTCATCAGTACTGAGGACCCCGACTTTGACGGGATTGATCAAAATTGTGATGGAGCAGATGGAGATCATGCATACGCTATTCACGTATCAGCGGATCAAGGAACATCAACTGGAGATGGCTCTTGGGGAGATCCCATCGACACCATCAATGCAGGACTGGCATTGGCACAAAATGCAAACTTACCCTATGTACTTGTAGAATCAGGCAATTATCCAGAAGGCATTCAAGCCGTAGCGGGAATTACAATGATGGGCGCGATGGATGCGAACTTCACATTTAGAGATACAGAAACCGATCCAAGTGTTGTAGAAGGCACTGGCGGAGTTCCCGCTCTATCCGCTAGTAATATTGTCGTCCCCACTAGAATTGATGGCTTTAGTTTTTATACGTCCAGCTCAGGCATGGAAGGAGATTCTGTCATCACTGTGCTTCTATCCGAATGCTCGGATGCCCTTCAGTTCTCCAACAACATCGTCCTATCGGATGATGCCGAAGATGGAAGTGATGGTGACTTGGGTACAGATGGAACAAGTGGGGCCGATGGTGAAGTTGGGATGGACGGCGGGCAGTTCAACTGCAATCAAGATTCTTATGACGGTGGTGCTGGAGGCACAAATACCTGTACACAATCCGGTCCGATTGATGGTGGTGACGGGGCTTCACAAATCTGTCCAGATATTACCACTGGTGGATGGGGGTACATCGTCAGCAGACAGGACCAACCTGAGGGTTCTGACGGGCTCGGTGCAGCAGCTGGAACAGGTGGGCTCGGTTCGTGTGATCTACTCCTATCTTCCAACTGTCAAACCTGCTATGTAGACTCCTGTGCAACTGGGGGTGATGATGGGACTATCGGTGGTGACGGGTCCGACGGATCTGGTGGCGGCGGG
>CALDQI010000766.1:0-15497 GCA_937911635.1 uncultured Pseudomonadota bacterium
CTGGGAGGGTCTTTAGTTTCCTACATATTTCTCTCGGCAATTCCGATCGCTATTTTTGCTTTTTTTTACTTCGGTTTGATGCGGTACGATGTCAGTGGTAAACCAAAAGAGATGTAATTTTCGATGAATGAAAACACATTCGGACAGGATCTTGAATTTCTCAATCAGCACGTTGAGACGATCGTATTGTCCAATACAGAGGGTGCTTCAGCGATTGTTGTTCCCGCTTATCAAGGGCGAACGATGACCTCGACTTCGTCAGGGATGTCTGGCGCGAGTTACGGTTATTTGAATTACGATGCCATTGCCGCAGGTAATCAAGATCCTCAGATTAATCTCTATGGCGGTGAAGATCGGATGTGGATCTCGCCTGAGGGGGGGCAGTATTCGGTGTTTTTTGATCCCAACGTGGAGATGCTCTACGAGAACTGGCGGACGCCGGCGTGTTTAGACACCGAGCCATTTATTTTAACAGGGCACGATCAGAATTCCGCGTCATTTGAGCGGGTTGCAAAATTGAGCAACTGGAGCCAGTTCGAATTTAATCTAAAAATGGAACGTACCGTGACTTTATTAGATTCTGAGGCGGCGGCAGCGAATCTTGGCTGTTCTTTGGGCGGTCTTTCTGTTGCTGCTCATCAAAGCAGTAATCGCTTGAGTAACATTGGCGAATCGCCATGGGAAATGGAGACGGGCTTAATTGGGATTTGGATGCTGTGTATGAATAAACCTGCTCCCGGCGCAACGTTACTGGTTCCTTTCAAAGTTGGCAGTGAAAGTGAGCTAGGTCCTACCGTTAACGCTGACTATTTTGGTAAGCTCGATGAGTCACGGTTGCAGATTGATGAGTCTGGCGGGATGGTTTATTTTTTGGGTGATGGAAAAATGCGCAGTAAACTCGGGCTGACGTACAAACGGGTTGAGCCTTATCTGGGGAGTTGGGATCGGGATCGCGGGATTTTGTCAGTCGTACAATTTAATTTGCCCGACGCGGCTCCTAATGGATACAACAACAACCTGTGGGAAATTCAGAAAGAGCCTTACTCTGGGGACGTTATCAACGGCTACAATGATGGGCCCAATGAGTCAGGTGGTCAATTAGGTGGTTTTTTTGAGTTGGAAACGATCAGTCCAGCTTTGGCTCTCAAGGCAGGTGAAGCATACACGCATCTTCACCGCACTATACGAATGGAGGGGGATCGGCATGCACTTTCACAGGTTTCAGTGAATGTATTCGGTGTAGACCTTGACGAGATCGAACGTCGTTTTCACTCATAGAAACCCGTAATCGTGTGCTGAACCGTTGCTATCGATGCGGTTTTACTTTTTCTTTCGATTCTCCTTTTTTGCTTGGGTTTCTGCTCGCCGTTGCTGAGTTTCTCGGTCACGCCGTGCCTTGTCCGCTTGACGTTGAGCTTCCTTTGCTTGATCCTTTGCGGCCCGTTGTGCCTTCTCTTGGGCTAGTTTTGCCTGAAGTTGAGCCCGGCGACTAGCCGACTCACGATCTCGCTGTGCTTTCTCTGCCGCTCTTTGCTGGTCTTTGATCTGGGCCGCTCGTTTTGCTTCGGCAATTTTTTGCTGAGTTGCTGCACGACTGCGTTCCCGTTCAGCATTCGCTTGGGATTCACGAAGCATTTTCTTTTGCTCATATTCCTGCCTGGCGATTCTTGATTTCTCATCTCGTTCGGCCCGCTGTTGCGCTAGAACTTGCTGTTGTTGAGCACGTTTGATTTCATCCGCTTTTTTCTTTGCAGCCTTCTCAATTTCTTTTTGTTGAGTTCGGGATAGGCTGTTGGTGGGAGGGCGAGTGTTTGAAGTTGCAGTTTGAGAAGGTGGCAATTCCTTTTTCAGTTTCGCTTGCCTCTCCAACTCCTGCTTGCGTTTAAGCTCGCTAGATCGAGTTTGCCGAGCTAGTTTGTTCTCCGCAGATTTTTGCTTGATTTCTGCAAGCTTTTGCTCACGTTCGAGATCTCGATTTTGTTTTTCCAAATCTCTCTCTCGCTGTTTTTGCGCAGCTTGTGCACGCGTTTTGTCGGCCGCAAGTTGGTTTTCAGCAGCTCTTGCTTCTGATTTTTTTCGGCGATCTGATTTTTGTTTCGCGATTTGATTTGCCTTAACGAGTTGCTGATGGTCGCGGTCATTAACACGGATCGGCTTGGACGAGCGGTCGTCTTTGTTGCGTGGTTGTTGCGTTTGATTTCCGGTAAGTTTTCGGTCTGCCTTGTTGTCGCGATCACTATAACGATTGGCTAGTTTCGAGCGGCGAAAATAGTCGTCATGCTTGCGGTCGTGGTGGTTTGGAGAGGCTGTCAAGTTAATGTGAGCGCTCAGGGAAATCTGAGGACGCAAATTTCGATAGGTTTCATAGTAGCGGTGTTGAGTATCAATCCAATTCAGAAGTGGAAAGTCGTTATATCGATGACTTCGTCCGCAATAATGAGCCATGAGTGGATCATATTGGTTGCGAAGATTCCGGCGGTTTACCCACGAGTGGTAGTGATTATTGTGGAGTTGGTTATCGTAGTAGTCGCCAAAATAGTACTGGCTGCAATTATCGCGGAAAAAGAGGTGAACGAAAAAGTTTGCACCGATGTCAATGCAGTAGTCAGGGCGGTATCGATACGAGTAATGAACGTGTCGGTTGTCAGCAAAGGCGACGGGGGCGAAGACAGTGCCTCGTTTTTCAAATTCATAATCCCA
The DNA here is from genome assembly GCA_937911635.1 of uncultured Pseudomonadota bacterium. Classification (GTDB taxonomy): domain Bacteria; phylum Myxococcota_A; class UBA796; order UBA796; family UBA796; genus CAJWHX01. Next base: position 2,701 of record CALDQI010000766.1, read on the forward strand.
TGTGGTGTTGCGAAGGGCATATTCTAGATGTGCGTCGACAAGCGATTCACCGTCTTCTTGAAGTAGAGTTTCAAAGACATCCAAGGGATCTGAATTAAGAGGGGCTTCCATAAACGAGCGTTTGATGAGTTCTGGTCCTCCTCTGAACTCGGATAAAAAGGTACCAAAAATAGACGCTCCATAATGGTGATCGGCTTCAACGCCTTCGGTTGCATAATCTCCCCAGTGATTCAGCGCGATTTCAGGTCTGAGTGCGACAGAGTACAGCGTGTTGCTGTATCCGCCTTCATCTCGGTAGAGTTCTTCGAGAATCCAATTGGATGTGGCTTCGTGCCACCAGAGAGCAGAGTCATTGAAGCGATATGTATCGATGGCGGCCTGCACCGCGTGATAGAATTCATGACCACCGGTCAGTTTTGCAGAATCGGTCCAGGAAACGATATCTTTACTGAGTACAATCATGGGGTAGTTCTCTGGATCATACCAGAAGTATCCGGCGGCCCCTTCTGCTGATGGCACACCAGATCCCGTGTCGCCAATGTATACATTGAACTTCCACGCATCCGTGCTCTCGGGTGTTGGATATTCCATATCGTTTATCAGGGTTGTCCAGATATACTCCATCTCTATGCTGAGCGACTCTACATTTTGTTCACTGAATCCATCTGGTGTTCCATACCAAATGACGAAGTTGCTGGTTTCGACACGATTGGGTTCACCAGCATAAGCATTTCGAGCGTCCTTATCTGATGATTTGTGAAGCGGGTATTCAGCAGGCTCTCGGAGGGGAGAACCCCATCCATGAGCATCCAAGTACTCCGATATTTGATCATGTGGCGTATTTCGGACAGTTTGTTGGAGGTACAAACTGAGGTTTGAAGTAGGGCTATATGGTGCGGCATGTAGACTGGAAATACAGAGGCTAAAAATAGTAAACATCAAGACTCCTTTGAAGTCTTCATCATACCAAGAGTGGTTTCACTTTGCAAAGTGTAGAGCGAACACCAGATGGGTTCATCGAATGTTGATGATCTTCATATACGATGCGACATTGAACGGAGGAACATTCACTGAACGTGTAGACTTAGGTGGTGTGACGATCAGTGGTACGGCTTTATGGCCAACTATTATAGGTCGAACAAACGCAGTTGTTTTTCCTTGGGTTCGACTTGCTGAATGGGATAAGTCTGCAAAGCCTTTACGTGACTGAGAGAAGAGGCTAACCACGTGGGAACTTCATGTTTTAAGCCAAGGAGACAGCCTTTTAGATTCATCAAAATCTCTACATCTCCTTTAAACTGGAGGATGTGCGACCAATCCAGTTCCGTTTCGGTATTCTGAAACAAGAGGGGTAAGACGCTGAGACTTTGTCTAGGTGATGGAGGGGCGTCTTTGGGTTGTCCACTGATGTTATTGACAAAGTCGAGCATTTCTTGCAGAGGGTATTCTTGCTCTAAGATGCGAATGGCTTGTTCGAAGACCCACCATGTCTCAGATGGGATGTCGGTTTTGGTACTCCAATTGCGCATAAAATGAAACAAATCTGTATTCTGTATTGGGGTTTCTTGAGAGAGGTTCCAGGCTTGAGATGCATAAATTAATGAGCCCACGATGGAATGTGGATGGGTGCTAAATAGCTTCGTTAGTGCGTATATAACATCCAGCATCTCAATACCGTCTGAGAAACAAGTGGCGAGAGGGCCAACACGGACTGCCAGCTCCAAATCTGGATTGGAATAGGGCTGATTTTCTTTTATCGCTCTACACAGTAAGGTTTGTGCAGCGTTTTTCCGAAAGAAATCTTGGGCCAACTGCCTGAATTCCAGTGCGCCGCTACTTGGATTTTTCAGTCTTAAGTCAACCAGTCCAATCATTTGTTTGGCATAGATAGAGAGGTGTCCTCTTTTATAAGGAAGTTTACGCTGCCCTTGATATTCCAGCCACGTGCTCAACGGATCGAGATTGGACAAGTGGCTTGCAATCGAGTCTCCAAGGCATTGTCCCCAAATGGATCGATGAGTCGGATTGTGAATAGACACTAGACTCATTGGGCTTCCGAGAGGGTAAAGGATCCGGCCTCGGCATATCTGAACGCCTGAAAATTACTGCTGGCTTCGTATAGCCATTGATGTGTATGGGCGGAGTCTACATTGGTGTTGAACCGAGCGTCCGTAATATAGTCGAGCTGCCAAAGAGGTTCGATTGCATACCATAATTCGACCGTACCATCGAGTATATTGAGTGTTCCGTCTGCATATTGTTCCTTAAATGACAACACTCGATATCGTAGCCCACCAGTTTCTAAGGTACCGAGGTCTCCACATTCAACTGACTCAGGGCTATTTTCAATTTCATAGACCTGACACAAGGGGCAATCGGCTTCGATAAGCTGCAGCAGTTCATTGTCTGGATTGGTAATACGAGACCCTGTTTCGGAAATGGTGAACACGCACAGCTCTGGAAAGACAACCGTTCGTTGGCCTTCCCAGATGGTGTATTGCGGTTGTGTGGGAGTATTGGATTCCGTTGATTCAATCGTTTGAGAACCGGTATCCACATCTTTGGTTAGCACCGTGCTTCCGGTGGTGGAACATCCTACAAAATAGGGTGCACTTGCAGCAATCCATAACAACTCAATGTGTCTCATAATCTCTCTCTACACTGCTATTGTACTGTGAAACTGATGCGTGGGCAACCGTTCTTACTGACTGTCATCAAGCAATTGGAGAAAAGCGATCATGGCTTCAACTTCTGAATCGGTCCAGTTTAATGGAGCCAAGACTTCGTCAGAGTGTCCTTGAAGTGCAGATTCTTCCAAGCCTGAGTAATGTTCTATGACCTCTTCAAGTGTGTTAAAGTGACCCCCATGCATGTAGGGTGCCGTTTGAGATAGATTTCGAAGAGTGGGTGTTTTGAACTGTGCCAGTTGCTCGGTGCTTTGAACCAATCGATCAACTCGCATTGCGCGTTCACCGTTCGGAGAGTCTGACCAGATTCCCTGAGCATTGAACTCTGATTCTTGGAGTATTGTGATCCCTTCGTATCTTCCGACATTTGTATCTTCTAGCCAATCTCTCGGTCCCAATCCAATATTGTGGAAGCTGTCGTTTGAAAAGGTGGGTCCGTTGTGGCAGAGATGACACTCTCCTTCACCAACAAAGAGTCGCAACCCGGATTCCTCTAGAGGTGATAGTAAGGATAGAGCGGCTTCTTCAGAATAGGATTCATCCAAAAATTGATCAATGAAGTCATCAAACACAGTTCGATCGCTTTGTATTGTACTTTCATAGGCGGCAATACTTTTAACAACATGGACCAACGCCTCGGTAATACCGATTTTAGTCTCGTCGGAGAGAGTCTCCCAGTGCTCATTGGCGACGGTGTCCGTTGCGGTGGGTCTTGCACTTGGGTTAATATCGGAAACGTCGGGCAAGGAACCGAACAAGGCCTCATATTGTGTCTTTAACCCGGGGTCCGCCTCAATAGCCCCCACCACAAAGGTCCTAGATCCATTCATTTCCTTGGGGGATTCTAAGGGTCCGATCGCTTGACACCAGAGAGAATCACATCCACCATCCCATCGAAACCACGTGTGATGTGCGGCATCAATGATCGTTGGACTGTGACGAGGAGTGACATCTGCTCCAAATGACTGAACGATACCGTCGGAAAAACCTAAGTTTGGTACATGGCAGGTTGAGCAGGCGATCGCGTTGGGGGACAATGTATGGTTGAAAAAGAGAGCCTTCCCAAACGCAATGGCATCAGGGTTTCCATCCCACTGATTTGTTTCATCCAAGGGCACCTCTGTGGGGCGCTGCATGTTTGTAAGAACAAACTGCTCCACTTCTGTAAAGGAACTGGTACTGGTCGGTTCGCATCCCAAGAACATAAGTGTAAGCAGTAAAAACATAAGCAGAATCCGCAGACTTATTGTTCGCAGCATTCAAGTGCAAAGAAGGCTGTTTCTGTAGAACCACCATCTTGCGGTGTAATGTAAAACTCCATCTGCCATGACCCGGTCATGAACCATTCTAGACCACTCGCAACGGTATATCCTTCTTCATTCAGACTGTGAACTGGTACTACGTTCATCCCATGTTCGTGCTCCGGCATGATGGAGTCGACCAGAACATCAACGGTGCTTAGTAGTGTGTTCTTTTTCTCATCGTCATACACTCCAACAGTAACGTCAAAATATTCTTTGAACGGAATGGGAGCAGGATTGGTTTCAAAGACGATGTAATACCCACCTTGTTCGGTGTAGCCTTCTTGCGGAGGCGGCGGTTTGCATGCCAATAGAACTGAGAGGATAGCGTACATCATCGAGCAAGTGAAGCAAGAGTGAACACGTAGCACATCTCTTCATCCGTCCGTTCACCATATCCAATGTCAACGGGCGGATTGATGATGAGGTTTGGATTGGTGGCACTGTTGTCCCAAGTACAGCTCAGACTGAACCGAGTCCCTTCTTCAAGTAAGATGGGTGAATCAAACATGTATGTCAGTTGATTGTCGAAGTCATAGCGATCAGAGGCGACGAGGCACTCATTTTCAGAGGTCATTTCATAAGACGTACCGAGAATGTGCATGTGCGGAAACACCCCCCAAATATTGATGCCGATTGGCAGTTCAAAATCTTCGCTGATGGTGTAGGATGCATCGCCTGCGGGAATGGTAAAATTTTGAATACCAAGTGGGAACATGGTCACCACATTTTCAGGTGCTTCAGTGGTAATCTCAAAATCGACACCGGATTGATCTGTTGCATTGTCATCAAGAGAATCTGATTTGTAATAGTGCATCTGGATGACGATCTTTTCATTTGGCTGAACGACCAGTCCAGCATTGTCTGGGAAGTGAACAGGTGACATTCCAGGTGCCCATCCTCCGAGCATCGAACCATCTTGATAACTTCCAGTTACAAAAGCACCATTTTCAATGCAATCGACACCATCTATATTTTCGGCGCCTTCTATAAGACCATTGTCATTCGCTTTGGCAAGAACAATGTGGTGAACCATAGCGTCATTATCGACGCTAGGATGAAGGGATTTGATGTAAAATGGTTCCGTCTGGTTGTGTTCGAGAGCAAAGCAGCGGTACTCGTTCATCGGATTTTCTGTATCGGAGAATGTTGGCTTGTAGGGCTCCTTCAAAGTCAGACTGAGGTTGGCATTCTCAAGTGTACTCATTCGCCGATCATAGACTTGAGCATCTTCTTCTGACCCAAATGGCATATCATTGTTCATCCACTCTTCAAGCAGATCTCTGGAAGCATGAGGGATAATGAATTTGTCAGAATCTTGATAGTCATGGCAATCGGGATCCGCCGCAGGGGGAGGCATACGACCTGCATCTATGGAGTCGATCATGAGAGGAAGCATGGCTGTTACTGTGTCGTAGTTTGTAAAGTTGCCTGTTCCTTGTCCATCCTCTTGATGACACCGAACACAATGTTGCTCGACGATGGGTTGAATATCTTTGGTCCAAGTTAATTCTTTCATTTTGGCGTCTTGAGATCCGTCTGAGCTGCATCCAAATCCAGCTGTCAAAAGTGCAATCAAGACCATACGTGCTCCCATTCTTATGGTGTTGTGTTATGAATATAGCATGATTTGTCGCTATATCCACTTGCATACGGGTGAGGTTGCAGACAATCTTGTACAATTTTAAGGAGAGTGACGGTGCGAGTGGTTTTACAACGCTGTTCAAATGCTTCGGTTGAGATAAAAGGCAATGTCGTTGGATCTGTAGGGCGTGGATTGATAATTTTACTGGGGATTGCACCAGGAGACTCGATTAAAGAAGTCGAATGGATGAGTAATAAAGTCATTGGCCTTCGCATATTTGAAGATGCTGATGGGAAGATGAACCACTCTCTTATGGATATCGCAGGAGAAATCTTAGTGGTGTCCCAATTTACACTCTATGGAAATTGTAGAAAAGGTCGAAGACCCAGTTTTACAAAAGCAGGGCACCCAAGCATGGCGGAGCCCCTCGTGGAGCAGTTTTGCCAAGTGCTACGCTCGAAGGGGGTTTCCAAGGTTGCAGAGGGCAGATTTGGTGCAAATATGAACGTGTCTCTAATCAATGATGGTCCAGTTACACTCATTATCGACACGCCAGAAAAGTAAGATTTCAACTTGAATAATGGGAATCTGTCGCCGGTTGTGCTATAAAACACTGACCATTATTAGAATATGGAGAAGATATTATGGTGTTCCTACTGGTTGCGATGGCTTGTTTGGGGAAGGTAGAGACAGCAGAGGCTTTTGAAGCCGCGTATGCCGACAGTCAATGTCATGCATATCGTCAATGCAATCGAATGATTTTCGACGGGAAATATGACGGAATGGCAGATTGTAAAGATAAAGTTGAAGCCAATCTTCGCGATGAGAATCAAACCTTGTTTGACACATGCGCGTTCAATGCTGAAAAGGCCAATGAGTGTATTGATAAGCTGAACATGGCGACCTGCGGTGAGTTGTGGACCGACGAGCAGGAATTGTATTCTGCTTGCCATGAAGCCGTTTGGGAATGTCAATAAATGATCTGGATGGTTCTGTAGATCCATTGCTGTCGCGGTGGATTTGGATTTTAATTCCAATAGCATTGTCCATATTACCATTTGGAAATGCCATTAGAGAAGGGAGTATGGTTGGTGCTGGACCGGATGTTGTCAGCTCTGTCTGGGCAATGTGGTGGTTTCAACAAGAATGGAGTGGTGGTGCATGGGGAGCACACTCGACAGTGTTTAACTTTCCATGGGGTGGGCAAGGTGCCATTCTCTCTCCTATTTCTGCACTGATGTGGTCCTTGTTGGACTGGGTTTTGGGTCCGACATGGGCAACGACGATGACCACATGGCTGACATTGGTCGCCACAATGATGGGGCTTGTTTATTTGGGTCGAGCTTTTCGACTGAATAGACTGGCGCTTGGCGCGATGGCGACAATGTGTCTTTTACCTAGATACATCGTGTTCACACTTGGAGAAACAGGGGTGGTTGGCGTAGCGATGTTACCGTTGCTGGTCGGTCTCAGCTTGATCGTACAACTGGGGGACAAAAATACGTATGGTTCTTGGGTAGTATTGCTCTTGATGATGGGCTTACAAGGCGTGGAGAATCCATACTTGGCTCCTCTATTGCCCCTTGCGCTCGCTGTTCAAATCATACGGATGCGAAAATGGAAATGGTTCTGGTTTCTCTTTGGTGGTGTCATGACAATGGCTGCGGTGGTCATACTATTTAGAGGGGCTTCTGGTGACTATGAAAGCGTCAGACCCAGTGGGTACACACAGATACTTGGGCTCTACTTCCCAGCGATTGAGCGACCTTGGGCGAGAACTGAACTTGTTAATTTGGTGACCCCTTTATCTGTGCTGTGGCCCGCCGGTTCAATGGATAGCATTCACATTCAGGGAAGAGAGTATCTCGGGCTGTCAGGTCTGGTGGTCGGTTTATGCTCACTGTCCGATAGAAGACTTTGGGGGTGGGGATTCCTTGCTTTTGGCGGTGTACTGTTGGTGACAGGATCCGATTGGGGAGGGAGTCCGAGTCTGTTTGGCTTATTGAATTCCATCGCAGAGGTTTTGGTTCGGCCCTTTACACAGCCTTCACGGTATTTTGTGCTCTACACGATAGGTATGGGGGTTGCCGTTGGCAGTATGGTTCATCGACTGGGTCGCCATGGTACGATTGTATTTGGATTGCTTATCTGTGATGCCTTGGTATGGGGGGGACTGTCGCTTAGAATGCCTACGACGCCCATTCCAGAATCCGAATGTATCCGAGCAACAGAATTTGATGGTCCGGTCTTGGTATGGCCGTGGGATGGTTCGGACGACCAATGGTTTGAGAGTTCGCTAAAGTCGAGGTTGTTTCAGCTTCAGCATGAACAGTCGGGGGCTACGATCGCAACGGGGTCTTGGGCTTTGGAAGGGACGGTTTTTCCCGGGAAAAGATTGCGAGATGCGGGGTGGAGAAAGGCTATGGATAGACAAGGAGCGTTGAACACTTCTCAGCTATACGACTGGGGGTATCGATACGTAATCGTTGATGAAACGGCCGGTAGAGTGTTATCTAAAACGGCGCGCGATGATGTGTTTGGACTGAGCAATCGAATCGGAGATTGCTCTGAATACGACGTGTATCGATTGCAATCGGAGTAGCGAAGCGGTAGTTCGTTTGGATTGCCATACAAGAATGTGCGGACCCATTCAATTGAATATGTCCACACAACCATAAATCATTCAGTATATACTTCAGAATTCGAGTCAGGAGGCCTTAAGCGACGTTCGATCGCCGACTCTTTTTCAGCTGCAGAACCATTTGATGTCGACTTCTGTGAAGTAGAGCTTGGTTCCCACTTGGGCGCTCGAGTCCTCCGAAGTGACCGATTTGTTTAATGATTTGATTTTTCAAGAGCTGAACTTTGGCTTCTGCCATGCGATATTCTTCCAGACTTTTCTCATAGTCAACAATCAGCCCCTCTTCTTGTTGGGTAGCTGGTCGAAGAGCATCATTTCCAATCGCAAACCGATCGAGTAAAAACGATGCGCATGCTCTAGAGGCATCAATCGGTGGACATTGATTTTTGATCAAATGTCTCTCTCTCCAGTCTTCAGCTGAACGAAATAAATTTTGCTGTAGACGTTCATCTTTTTCGATGCGGATGATTCTTGCTTTCATAAGATTTTTCGGACAAGGAAGTCCAACGATGATGTCAATCCATGGGAGACCACTGCAGACCAGCATCCAGTACGCTTCCATTGCAACATCTGGGGGTAATACACGTTTCCAACCTTTAATGTGTGTTCCGTCCTCTGGCCAAGCTTCGGGTTCACTACTTGTAATAAATAGGATCCCTCCATCTTCTTGCTGAATGGAATCATGACTCAGTCCCAAAATACTTGCAGAAGCCCAAGCGTTATCCGGATGGTGGATTCGTCTCCAGCCAACATCAACAGATCGTTGCGTTTGTTCTTCATACAAACTTCGGAGCATTGGCAACCATTGTAAACGTTGTTCCCATTGCTGACGCAACACTTGACTGGGAAGATGTGTTTGATACGCTTGCCAGATATCCCATGGTGAGATCCATCCTGCCCCGAGTACACCAGAAATAATTGTGGAATCGATACGGAATTGACCATCATTCGAAAATATGCTCTTAATCCATGATTCTTGATAATGGAATGTTTCTTCAACTGCTTTCATGCTGAATCCCTAAGGTTGGTGGTTTGAGTTGTATCAGACAGAGTGGTATTGCTCTGTACGGAGTGTTTATGAGAGGCAAAACTTTGGAACTGGAGCTGTCCAACAGTCGCTTTCCAAGTGATACCAATACTGTCAATCATTGTTTGAGCAGCTGGGAATAAATCCAGAAAGATAGAACTGTCTAGGTGTACAACCAATCTGTTGCAACCCCAGTCAAATTCGACATGCCATGGTGTAATTGAGTGCTGATCGATCCAATCGGCCAACTCACGAAACTGTGAAGCGACAGCTGATGAATGATGTAGTGTATGATGTGTCATGGATAAACCTCCGACGTCTGATACAAACAGTGTAGCATATCAAACGAGGGATTCTAAACCATTTCGGACTTTTTATGTCCGATAATATATATTTTGGTGCTGAAAAGTGCTCGAAAGTACTCTTTATTTTGAGTCAGCCCCTTCTTTGTTCAGTTTTTTGTTCAGTTCCCAAATCTTTTCCAGCTCGTTGGCCCGTCTCTTTGTTTGTCCGCCCCATCTCCACGTTAAGTCGATGCTTTGTAATAGCCAGGCATACGGTATCGTAGAGTATCCTAGCCCTAGACGAAGGTAAGCACGTTTGAAGGAAGCTTGATAGGCGATTGAGGCTCCGTAATTTACAGAGCTTTCTTGCGGAACCAATAGATATTGAAACAATGGCGATGATATCTGATCAGATTCTAAATCTAATCCGACACCTTGTGCTTCTACGGATAGTCCACTATCGGTTGTTTCTGAGCGCATCATGTTTCCCTGAAGGATGAACGAGTCCCGACGGTTCAATCGAATATCTGTTGCTATCTTCGCTGATAGGATTTGTTCCGATCGTTCATATTTGACGGCTTCTTCAATCGCACTGGTCACGTTTTGAATGTCTTCATCTGTTAGACCTGCAAAGGATTTGATCGGTCCACTCAACGCTCCGAGATTTGGTAGTCCGCTCAGATTGAGCTCTGCATACTGACCTCCGGCATGTATACTCCAGTTGTCCAAGATCCGAAAAGAGCCGTATCCTCCAACACCGTAATATTGAATGTTCAAAGATTGGTCTGCCGTTGGAGCAAGATTTAGGTAATCCCCAGTTATGGCCAAATCTATAGGACCTAAGCGTAATGCATTCACTTTGACATTCGCGTTCTGAACACCGAGCGCCCACAATGGCACCTGAGTACCTACTTGTGTTCTTGGTAGGATACCAATCGTACTGCGGTTGAGACCGGCCTGTAGCTCTCCCCATTCAAGTGTGTACGCTGTAAAGTCAACATGTTGATAGGGATTTTGAGGTAACTTGCCCCTAGTGGGTTGTAGCCATTTCAACTGTGCTTTCGTTAACGTTTTGTCTAAGGACTCTGCTTCTTCAGGGTTGATAACAATCTGAGGTGTTGTATTATCTTCAGGAGTGAGACTCTCCTTTTGACCAGAATCGTTTTGATCTGTTTGGCCTTGATCTGTTTGGCCTTGATCTGTTTGGCTTAGATCAGAGCCGTTTGTGTCTGCGTTCGAAGCTTCCGTATTTTGTTCTTCATTCTCGCTGTTGTTTATTTCTGATGTTTCTGAATTTTCCGTTTCTGTTGCCTCACCAGCCACTTCTGTTTCATTATTTTGTGAAGGGACTTCGTTTTCTGATGCTTCTGAAGATGACTCAGAAGAGGTCTCTTGAGCATGCACGATGGTTGATCTTAAGAAACTTGTAAGACAGAAAACAATGACTGAAAAGGATGTTGATGAGAAGTTCATTTGGACTCCGAAAATAAAATATTTACCGTTTGCACGATGATATCACATGTTTTTAGTTGAAAAATGATAAAAAAAATTATTTTACCGATCGCTTTCTATAATGCCCATTTTTTCGATTGTGTAGAGGTGGTTGGTAATTTTGTTTGTGGTATTTTTTTGAGTTTTGAAGTTTTTTTCTTGCATAACCAAAAAAACTTTGTTGATATATGGGTGTGTAACCGAGACTATCGGTGCACATCCAATCTAACTTTCAATCCAATAAAATCCAACTTTGGAGAATCCCATGGCTGATAAGCTTACTGTATACTTCCACGAAAAAGGAACTAAGAAACGCGATCTTGAGAAATCAGAAAAAGATCAAAACCTAAACAAAAAAGAATTGTCTGAAGCTCTTTACTGGACAATCAACGAAGGCAATAAAGAAACTGGTAGTATCACCAAAGCATTGTCTCAAAAGATCATCACTGCATTGTTTGATGAGTCTGGAATCATTGCTGACTTCTTGTTCGCAAGACCTGCTCCTAAGCGTAAAGCAAAGCATTCAGGTAACAAAGTAACCATCCCTGGTTTTGGTACTTTCTCTACTCGCTTCCGTAAAGAACGTGACGGTATTCACCCAGCATACAACAAGAATGATGGTAAGTGGAACGTTCCTAACGCTGCTAAATTGACTGCAAAAGAAGTAGCTAAGAAAGAAAAAGACTTGAACAAGAAATACCCAAAAGGTAAGATCAAGATCGATGCTACTTACGTTGTTTCTTTCAAAGCCGGTAAAGGTCTTAAAGAACGCGCACACGGAAAAGCAAACAAGTAATCTGATTATTTGATTGTCACAAAGCCTCTACTTCGGTGGGGGCTTTATTATTTTTTTACTATATGTAAGAAAGTGCACTTTTTATAGACAGATAATCGCAATCTCTTGTCGGCAAAGTGTGTTCAATCGGCTAAATGTCAACAGATGCTTTGAAGAGGTGTTTATGCAGACACATAAAAGTTTTATTCGTCGTCATTTAGGACCATCGGATGCTGATGTGGCGTCAATGCTACAAGTCGTTGGTGCAACAGGTTTGCAGGATCTGATTGATCAGACCGTTCCACAGTCAATTGTGTTGACTGAGCCATTGAAACTTCCTGAACCAATGACAGAAGTTGAAGCCTTGGAGGCTTTACAAGAGATGGCAACTGACAATCAGGTGTGGCGGTCCTTCTTGGGCATGGGCTATTATCGTTGTCATACGCCGACAGTTATTCTACGCAATTTAATTGAAAACCCAAGCTGGTATACGTCCTACACGCCTTACCAAGCAGAGATATCTCAGGGGCGTCTAGAAGCATTGCTTACGTTTCAAACGATGGTTCAAGATCTCACGGCAATGGAAATATCTAATTCTTCTTTGCTCGATGAAGCCACCGCGGCGGCTGAAGCCATGGCGATGGTAGTGCGAAGCAAAGTTAAACGTCGCAAAAAAGATGTCTCGACCAAAAAGTTTTTGATTTCCGATTTGTGTCACCCCAACACCATTTCGATTGTTCAGGTACGGGCTGAACCCATGGGTGTTGAGGCGATCGTAGTCGATCACAAAGCGGCGTCATTCGATGAAGATACCATAGGTATCCTTTTACAATATCCCGCAACAGATGGTACCATTGAGTCTTACTCATCGGTGGTCTCAACTGCAAAATCAGCTGGTGCAATGGTGGTGATGGCAACAGACTTGATGTCGCTCACAATGTTGACGCCTCCTGGTGACTTGGGCGCGGATATCGTAGTGGGGAACTCTCAGCGATTTGGAGTACCG